>JABFVJ010000149.1 GCA_013362835.1 Nonomuraea sp.
GCGGAAAGAAGACGATCTCGTGACGTTCGTTCCCGCCGACCCGACCCTGGTGCATCCCATGCCCGGCCAGCCGCGCCTGGTGCTGCTCAAGCCCCTCGTCACCTCGCCGCTGATCGAGGTGGGGGAGTTCTCCTACTACGACGACCCCGACGACCCGACGGCCTTCGAGACCCGCAACGTGCTCTACCACTACGGGCCGGAGAAGCTGATCATCGGGAGGTTCTGCGCGCTGGGGGAGGGCGTGCGGTTCATCATGAACGGCGCCAACCACCGCATGGACGGCCCCTCGACGTTCCCCTTCCCGATCATGGGCGGCTCCTGGGCCGGGCACTTCGACCTCATCACCGGCCTGCCGGGGCGGGGTGACACCGTCGTGGGCCACGACGTCTGGTTCGGCTACCGGGCCACGGTGATGCCAGGAGTGCGCATCGGCCACGGCGCGATCATCGCCTCCGGCGCCGTCGTCGTCGAGGACGTGCCCGACTACGGCATCGTCGGCGGCAACCCCGCCCGGCTCATCCGCCGCCGCTTCAGCGACGCCGACATCGACCGGCTGCTGGCTGTGGCCTGGTGGGACTGGCCCCTGGAGCTCATCACCGAGCACGTGCGCGCGATCATGTCGGGCGCCGTCGACGACCTGGAGAGTGTCGAGCGATGACGAACGCCGATGTGATCATCGTGGGAGCCGGTCCGACCGGCCTCATGCTGGCGAACGAACTGAGCCTGGCCGGAGTGCGGCCGCTGGTGCTGGAGCGCCACCCCCGTCGCCGCGACACCCCGAAGGCCGGAGGCCTCGGCGGGCAGATCCTGGAACTGCTGCGCTACCGCGGCCGGCTCGACCACTTCCGCGCCGCCTGCACCGGCCCCGTCCCCGCGCCCCGCTTCCCGTTCGGCGGGGTGCACATCGACCTCACCCGGCTGGCGGATCCGCCCATGCACGCCCTGCCGCTGCCGCAGCAGGCGCTCGAGCGGGTGCTCGACGAGCACGCCGCCGAGCTCGGCGTCGGGGTACGGCGCGGGCACGAGGTGACCGGGCTCAGCCAGGACGACACCACAGTCCGCGTGGAGGTGCGAGGTCCCGACGGCGACTACCAGGTCAACGCCCGCCACGTGGTGGCCTGCGACGGAGCGCGCAGCCGGGTCAGGGACTGGGCCGGCATCCCCTTCCCCGGCGACACCTATCCGGAGGTCAACCGGCTGGCCCAGGTCACGCTGCCCGACTCGGTCACCGTGCTCGACGACGGCGACCTCGACGTCCCCGGCTTCGGCGTCATCCGGGCCGGATTCACCCGCACCGGCCAGGGCCTGTTCGGCCTCGGCTCCACGCCCGGCGCCCGGAGCGTCTCGCTCTACACCGTCGAGGACGAGAGCACCGAATACGACGACGACGTCCCGATGACCCTGGCCGAACTGCAGGACAGCGTCCACCGCGTCCTGGGCGCCCGTGTGCCGCTGGCCGGGTCGACGCGGCTGTCCCGCTTCACCTTCAAGGCCCGCCAGGCCGAGCGCTACCGCGCCGGGCGCGTCATGGTGGCCGGCGACGCGGCCCACCTGTTCCCCGCCACCGGCGTCGCGCTCAACGCGGGCATGCTCGACGCGGTGAACCTCGCCTGGAAACTGGCCGCCGACCTGCGAGGCTGGGCCGCGCCGGGACTCCTGGACACCTACCACGACGAACGCCACCACGCCGGCGCCCGCACCATGCTGCACACCCGCGCCCAGGTGGCGCTGCGGCGCGGGCACGACGCCGCGGCGGAAGCACTTCGCGAGGTGTTCCAGGAACTGCTCGGCGACGAGGCGCCACTGCGGCGCATGGGAGCCATGGTCGCGGGCGCCGACATCCGCTACGCCGTACCCGGCACGGACCACCCGCTGGCCGGAACCTTCGCCCCCGACCTCACCCTGCACACCGACCAGGGGATCACCAGCGTCGCCGAGCTCCTGCGCCCCGCGCGGCCCATCCTCCTCGACCTGGCCGACCGCGCCGACCTGCGCGAGGTCGCCCGCGAGTGGGGGCAGCGCGTCGACGTGCGCACCGCCAAGACCGGCGACCGTCCCGCCGACGCGCTGCTGATCCGCCCGGACGCCCACATCGCCTGGGCCGTGCCGGTCGACGAACCCGAGGGCAGTGCCGCACCGGCCCTGCGCGAGGCGCTCGCCCGCTGGTGGCTCCGCCCGGCCTGACGCGGTGTCCTGCTTCAAGGCTGGCGAATGGCCAACCTTCGCGGGCCCCTTGGCTAGGCTTGTGACCATGCCGAACACGCAGTACGAAGATCTCCTCCGCCACGTCCTCGACTCGGGCACCCGCAAGGAGGACCGCACCGGCACGGGCACGCGGTCGATCTTCGGTCACCAGCTGCGCTACCGGCTGGCCGACGGCTTCCCGCTGATCACGACGAAGAAGGTGCACTTCCGCTCGATCGCCTACGAGCTGCTGTGGTTCCTGCGCGGCGACGGGAACGTCACCTGGCTCCGCGACCACGGCGTCACGATCTGGGACGAATGGGCGGCGCCGGACGGCGACCTCGGCCCGATCTACGGCGTGCAGTGGCGCTCCTGGCCGACCCCCGACGGCGGGCACATCGACCAGATCGGAGAGGTCCTGCGCACGCTGCGGGAGAACCCCGACTCCAGGCGCATCATCGTGTCGGCCTGGAACGTCGCCGACATCCCTCGCATGGCGCTTCCGCCCTGCCACGCGTTCTTCCAGTTCTACGTCGCCGACGGCAAGCTGTCCTGCCAGCTCTACCAGCGAAGCGCCGACCTGTTCCTCGGCGTGCCGTTCAACATCGCCAGCTACGCCCTGCTGACGCACATGATCGCCCAGCAGGTGGGCCTCGGCGTCGGTGACTTCGTCTGGACCGGCGGCGACTGCCACATCTACGACAACCACGAGGACCAGGTCCGTACCCAGCTCGCCCGCGACGCGCGGCCTTTCCCCACGCTGAGCCTGAAGCCGGCCGACAGCCTGTTCGACTACACCTACGAAGACATCAGCCTGGACGGCTACGACCCGCACCCCGCCATCCGGGCCCAGGTGGCCGTGTGATCGGCCTGATCTGGGCGCAGTCGTCGAACGGCGTCATCGGCCGCGACGGCACGCTGCCGTGGCACCTGCCGGAGGACCTCCAGCACTTCCGGACCCTGACCACGGGCACGACCGTCCTCATGGGGCGCCGCACCTGGGAGTCGCTGCCGCCGAGGTTCCGGCCGCTGCCGGGCAGGCGCAACCTGGTGCTCTCGCGCAGCCCGCAGGAGGGCGTGGAGACCTTCCCCGACCTGCGGCAGGCGCTTGCCGTAGCGTCCGGCGACGTGTGGGTGATCGGTGGCGCGGCCGTGTATCAGGCGGCCCTGCCCTTCGCCGACCGCATCGAGGTCACCGAGATCCGCGAGACCTTCGAGGGCGACACGCGCGCACCCGAGGTGGGGCGGCCTCCGGACTCCGCCGGGGCCTGGCGGGAGTCGGCGACCGGGCTGCACTACCGCTTCCTGACCTGGAACGGACAAAGGGTCGAAACCGCACAATAGAGTCTTCCCATGAACCTCCGTCTCGTCCCCGTCACCCAGGCCAACATCGATCTCGCCCTCACCGTGAAGGTCCGCGCCGATCAGGAGCGGTTCGTCTCGCCGGTGGCGAAATCGCTGGCCGAGGCGTACGTCTTCGGCGATGCGGCCTGGCCGCGGCTGATCCTCGACGCGGACGACAAGGCGGTGGGCTTCCTCATGGCCTTCGTCGAGATCGACTGGAACGGCAAGGGCGTCGACTTCCGGTCCGGGTTGTGGCGCCTCAACGTGACGCCGGAGGCGCAGGGCAAGGGAGTCGGGCGCTTCGCCGTCGAGGCGGTCGCCGCCGAGGTCCAGCGGCGCGGGGCGCGGCAGATGTTCGTCTCCTGGGAGCCGGGAGACGACGGGCCGGAGAACTTCTACCTCAAGCTCGGCTTCCGCCCGACCGGGGAGACCACCGGCGGCCAGACGGTCGGCGTCCTCGACCTCGGCTAGCGCGCCGACTCGCTGAGGCGGGCATGGCAGGATCGCGACCATGTCCCTCAGCGTTCCCCGCCTCCGGATCGGCTCGGCCGAGATCATCGCCCTCGCCGATGCCGAGGGCCCCTTCTTCGCTCCGCGCGCCGAAGCCTTCCCCGAAGCCACCGCCGCCCACTGGGCCGAGGCCGACCGCTACGACCCGGGCGCGGTCGACGCCGAAGGCCGGTGGTGGCTGCAGTTCCGCGCGTACGCGATCCGCAACGACAACGGCCTGACGCTCGTCGACGCCGGGATCGGCCCGGCCGACAGCCCGGCCAGCTCGTGGGCGCCCGTGCCCGGCAGGCTGCCCGAGTCGCTGGCCGCCGCGGGCATCGATCCGGCCGAGGTCGACACCGTGGTGCTCACGCACCTGCACACCGACCACGTCGGCTGGGCGGTCGTGACCGAGGCACCCGGGAACTCCGGCCGTCGCCCCTACTTCCCGAACGCCGACTACGTGCTCCAGCGGGCCGAGCTGGACGCCGTCGACGCGCTCAACCCGCGGCTCCGCGAAACCCTCATCGACCCGCTCGCGAGCACGGACCGGCTCCGGCTGCTCGACGGGGACACGCCGCTGCGCGCCGGGCGGGCGGTCGCCACACCCGGCCACACGCCCGGCCACCAGAGCGTCCTGGTCGCCGACGGGGGAGAGGCGGTGCTCGTCACCGGTGACCTCCTGGTGCACGCGCTCCAATTGCTCCACCCCGACCTCGCCTACGCCCACGAGGTGGATCCGGAGCAGGCCAGGAACTCCAGGAAGCGCATGCTGGGCGGCGAACCCGCCACCAGGCTGCACCTGGCGGCGCCGCACCTGACGGAGCCGTTCGTGGTGGTCTGATCACGACACGCGCGGTCGGCTCCCTGCCGGCGGCACCGCGCCGAGGTGGATGGCGGCATGCCAGTACGCCGGATTGCCGGGCACGGTCCACACCCTCTGCGCCAGCGCTCCGACCCCTTCCCAGGCCTCCTCGCCGACCCTGCCGAGATCGTCCAGAATCGCGTCGCGCACCGCCCCGAACCGGTGCAGGAGCAGCGAGGCGGAAAGGTGGCGTCCGGCTTCCACCCCGCCGATGTTCAGCGATCGCCCGACGGCGGGATCCTCCCAGCGCGGATCCAGGCTCCAGTGATCCCGCCCGGCGGCGGCTTGCGCCAGCACCGCCAGGTTGATCTCATCCCACATCAGGACGTGAGCGACGAGATCGCGCAAGGACCGGCAGAAGTCGCCGAGCGGGCGCGAATCCACCAGGTATTCGGAGCCGAGCCGCTCCTCGGTCAGTCCCTCGACGCGGGCGAGAAGGATGTCCCGATCGGCACGCAGACGGCCGATCGCCTCGCCGGAAGACAGGATCGTCATGGTGTTTCTCCCTCGATGAGCGGTTGGAGGGACTTCAACACCACCGGGGCCGGCACGCCAGCGGACTGACGAATACGATCAATCGTCCTCAGCGCAGCAGCAGCGACAGCACGTCCTTGCCGAGCTCCTCCAGGATGTCGGACGCGAGCCGGTATCGCACGAACCGCCCCTGTCTCTCCGTCGTGGCCAGGTTCGCCCCGGCCAGGGCGCGCAGATGCCGGTTCACCTGCGTCGGGTCCACGTTCCACAACATCGCGATCTCGCCCGCCGTACGAGGTTCGGTCGCGATCGCGCGGGCGACCTCCAGCCGGCCCGCGTGGGCGAGGACGTCGAGCCGCCGCCTCACCGCGGCGGCCGAGGGTACGGCGGAGCCGGCGTCGGCGGGGTGGAGCAGCAGCAGTGGCCGGCCGGGAACATCGGCGACGTACAGGTGGGGCCGGATGAAGGTGCTGGGCGCCACGACGAGCCCGCGCTTCGACACGTCATGACGGGCGGCCTGGATCTTCGCGATGTGCACGCTCACCCCTGCGGGGCTCACCTCCACGGAGGAGTCGACGGCGGCGAGCGCGGCCCCCGGCCCCTGGAGCGTCGCCATGTCGGCGAAGCGCCGCGCCCGCCCGGCCAGCACCGGCCGGACACGCGCCCACTCGGTCTCGAACCACTCCTGCCAGCTGCAGTGCAGGAAGGCCAGGAAGTCCGCGGCCGCCTCCTGCGGCCGCTTGGCGAGCGCTTCGACGCAGGACTCCACCGCCGGTCCTCGCGAGCGAGACCAGCGGAGCGCGACCTGCCCGTCCCCGGAGGGGGCGATCGGCCGGAGCAACTGCGAGGCCAGTTCCTCGGCGGGAAGGGCACCAAGCCGCTCCACCCGGTCCACGAAGGTGTCGGCCGGTGGCGCCGGAGTGACGAAAGGCGTCGCCCTGATGGCCTGCGCCGTCCACCACCACGACCGCGTCCAGGCCGCCAGGCGGGGGCTCATCGACGCGAGGATCTGCGCCGCCCACTCGTCCAGGCCGTGGTGGCCGGGGTCGCGCAGGACGTGCAACGCCGACCCGAACTCGGTCAGCGCCGACACCGCCGGCACCAGGGACCCCGCCTGCATGCACCGGTCGAGGCCGGTAATCACCGTGGGCATGGCCCCGATCCCATCACCCGGCGCCGAGGACCGCCATCGTCGTCACGCGCTCCACGCCTCGTGCACGGTGACGACGGCGGAGGAGGCGGGCCGGCCGTCGGTGCGGACCACGAGAGGGCGGCCAGGTACGGCGATGCCGTCGATCGTGATCGTGGCGTGCTCGCAAGGGATGACCTGCATGGACAGCCCATGGCTCACCCCCTGCAGCGGGAAGTCGGCCAGCGCGAACGGCCGGGCGTCGAGGGGGCCGGTGATGCTGACCGTCATCCCGGCCGCTTCGGCGTGGGCGCCGCCCGCCGGGTCGATGCGCAGGCGCACGGCCGCCTGTCGAGCCTGTACGGCAGGCCACGACGGCAGCGCCGTGGCCTCGTCGAAGTGGCGGACGAAGTGTTCCTCGATCCACGCCGCCAGCCCGGGGTGATCGCCCACGACCCGTAGCCCGGCCGGCGTCCACACCACCATGACCGCGCCCGCGCCGTGCGTGGACCAGTCGACCTGCCACAGCGAGGCGTAGCCGGTGGGCGCGCCGTCGCTGTCGTGGAGGGTGACGAACGGGTTGGCCCCGGCGAGCAGGGGCCTGCGGGTCACGTAGCCGGCCTGCCCGGTCTCGACCTTGGTCACGATGGCACCCTAGGCCACCCGCCGGGCCGGGATGTTCTCCAGGTCGGCGAGCAGGCTCCGGAGATCACGGCGCGGGTGGCGGCGGGGCTCGGGGTCATGGTCCTCAACCTCGAAGTTCAGCCGGTGGGCCGGCCCGGCCGATGGCGCCACTCGGCTTCGCTGGCGATCACCTGTCCAGCAGGAAGGCCAGCGCGTCGGAGCTGAAGCGTTTGTCGGTGAAGGTGCCGCTGTGGCCGCGGCCCGGGTAGACGACGAGCCGGGCGCCGGGGATGCCCTCGACGGTGGACCTGGCCAGGTCCAGCGGGTAGACGAGGTCCTTGTCGCCCTGGATCAGCAACGTGGCCGCCTTGATGGTGTGCAGCCGGCCGCGCAGGTCGAAGCCGTCCTCGGCGTTGAGAACGGTGACGGCGTCGCTGTGGTCCTTGCGGCCGCCGTCCGACAGCCACAGCAGCCACCGGAGCACTCTCCGGCCGATCGCCGACCCGGTGACGATCTCGGCCAGGGCGGGGCTGGGCCGCCTGCCCTGCCGTGCGCGCTCGATGTAGGTGCGCTGGGCCCGCTTGCCGACCGGTCCGAGAGTGCAGGCCGTACCCGCCAGAACCAGGCGGTCGACCAGGGCGGGGTGGTCGGCGGCGAGTTGCAGGGCGATGGAGCCGCCGGTCGAGATGGCCAGGATGTTCACCGGCCCCTCGAAGGTCGCCTTGATCGCTTGCGCGTAGACGGCGGCCAGGTCGGACATCGTCGTGGTCGACGGCAGCCCGGGCGGCCGGTTGACGACGTAGACGGTGAAATGTGCGGCGAACGGCCGCACCATCCGCAGGGTGGACCAGCGTGCCAATCCCGTCGGGTTGGCCGCCTCGGGGGTGTAGAGCAGGACGACCAGGGGCGCTCCCGCGCCGACCGACAGGTACGGCAGGCCGTTCATCATGGGGTGATCCCTTCTGTGACCGCGTCGATCAGGCGATCCATCACGGCCGGATAGATGTCGGCGCCCAGGTGTTCCGCGTGCAGCGGGGTCAGCAGAACCGCGCGCAGCACGCCGAGCAGGACCTGCGGATCGCCCTCCAGGCGGGTGCCGAGGAAGTGGAGCACGTCGGCCATCGGGCCGTCCGCCGCCGCGGCCAGGCGCTCGGGGGTGAGCTTGGCGGCGACCGCGGCCATCTCCTGGGGGTGCGACATGAGCCGCCGGTAGAGCGGGTTGGTGTCGAGCTCGGCGATCGTGGCGCGCAGGAAGCGGCGCAGCGCGTCGCGGGCGTCGGCGCCGCGGTTGAGCCCTTCGTCGATCACCCGGCGCCTGACCTGCTCGCTCTGGCGCATCATCGCCTCGAAGTACAGGTCCTCCTTGGAGCCGAAGAAGGCGTACAGCGACGACTTGGCGATGCCCGCGGGAGCGGTCAGCTCTTCCAGGGACGTCTTGCGCAGGCCCTGGGTCGAGAAGAGGCGGGTGGCGGTGTCGAGCAGTTGCCCGGTGATCCGCGACCGCTCTTCCTCGGAGAACGCGGGCGGCATGGTGTCTCCATTTGAACAGATCGGATTTTTGTTCACATCATACCGCTCAGAAATCCGCCGCCCCATCGTCAGTCCTGGTATCCCCTCGCCACCCACGCAAGGATTGACGACCATGACCGACGCCAGACTGCCGGGCGACGCCGCACAGTTCGCGCTCATCACCGAGCCCTACCGGCGCGAGCTGCAGGTGCACTGCTACCGCATGCTCGCCAACTACGACGACGCCCAGGACATGACGCAGGAGACGTACCTGCGCGCCTGGAACAAGCGGGAGTCGTTCAAGGGCCACGCCGCGCTGCGGACCTGGCTGTACCGGATCGCGACGAACGCCTGCCTCGACTTCCTGGACAAGCGCAACGACCGCATCCCCGTGCCCGCCGAGCTGCCGGGCGCCGGCTCGGACGTGCACTACCTCCAGCCCTACCCGGACCGGATGCTCCCGGAGGACCCGCTGGAATCGGTGGTGGCGCGGGAGACGATCGAGCTGGCGTTCATCGTCGCCGTCCAGCATCTGCCGCCCAGGCAGCGCGCGGTGTTCATCGTGCGCGACGTGCTCGGCTGGCCGGCGTCGACGGCCGCCGACACCCTCGACCTGACCGTCCCGTCGGTGACCAGCGCACTGCAGCGGGCGCGCGTGACGATACGCGAGCAGCTGCCCGGCCGCCGCCTCGACTGGCGCGGCCCCGCCACGCACGACCTGTCGGAGGCCGAGCGCGGCGTGGTGAGGTCGTACATGGACGCCCACGAGCGCAACGACCTCGACGGACTGGCCGCGCTGCTGCGCGACGACCTGCGCTTCACGATGCTGCCCGACCCGGGCACCTCGGTCGTCGGAGCCAAGGGCGCGGTGGACGGCTGGGTCTCCGGTGGCCTGTTCCAGCGCGGCTACGACGACTGGCGCTGCATCGCCACGACGGTCAACCGCATGCCCACCGCCGCGCTGTACCTCCGTGCTCCGGGCGACCCGGCACACCGCCTGTTCACCATCGCGGTCCTGCGCATCGTCGACGGTGAGATCGCCGAGCTCACCGGGTTCGACGCCGCGGACAAACCCTGGCTGGGTCTGCCCGCGACGTTGTGACCGGACACGTTCAAAGCGTGGGGGCCGTGCTCATCTCCTCGTCTCGTACCGGGTCATCAGCACGCCGCCGGGGAACGTCCGCGTCTCGACCAGGTCCAGGTTCACCCAGCTGTCGAGCGCGCCGAAGAACGGCCTGCCGCCGCCCAGCAGGACCGGGACGGTGACCAGCACGTACTCGTCGATCAGCCCGGCCCGCATGGCCGCTCCGGCGAGCGTCGGGCCGACGATGTCCATCGGGCCGCCGTCCTCGGCTCGCAGCCGGGCGATCTCGGCGACCGCGTCGCCGGTGACCAGGCGGGTATTCCAGTCGACCTTGTCGATCGTCGACGAGAACACCGCCTTCGGCATGTCCCGCCAGCGGCGCGCGTATTCGATCGTCGCCGGGCCGGCGCCCGGCTGCTCGTCGGCGGTGGGCCAGTGGGAGCTCATCCTCTCCCACAGTTTGCGCCCGTAGAGCGCCAGGCCCGTCGCGGCCACCCGGTCGGACCACCACTGGAACAGCTCGTCGCTGGGCACCCCCCAGTCGAGGTTGTCGCCGGGCGCGGCGACGTAGCCGTCCAGGCTCATGTTCATCCCGTAGGTCAGTTTCCGCATGTCGTCAGCCTCCTGTGAGTCGATCTCACAGGTACAGACGGTCACGCCGCGGAAACCTAATCGGTCCGTGCCCCACGACCCGAAACCCTAGTAATCGTCGGCCCCTATAAGGCATGTAGGCATGCATGCCATTCAGCAGACTCGCTTTGTCTTTGTCAAGGCCCAATTTTGCGGCCGATACTCAGTCGGCCGAGTAGTCAATCCAATATTTCGCCTGGAAGCGCCGTTGAAGTGGCCATTCTTGCGACCGTTAGCCGCGCTAAATAACATCGCCGTCTTGATATGTCAATAGCTGCGTTAGAAATGAATTTGTCACTGCTATTTCGGCTGCCGGGGTGGCGAAATGGCACCATTGACTGCTTGTATTTGCCTGGATATAAGAGGGTTTGTCGTATCACGATGATCTGTAGTTCATATGTAGTGACCATCGACGAGGAGCGTCACTTCATGCCGAGCACCCTCCGCCCGCTACAGCATTGCCTCCGGCCGACAGGCCACCGAGGGGGTGCTGGGCGATAACCGGACAGATCACCGCGGCGTCGCTCAGCCCCCACCCACACGGCTCGACGACTGTCCGCACGATGTTCTGCCTGCCCTTCTCCGGTGGTGGCGCCAGCGCCTACAACGCGCTCCAGCGTGCGCTCGCCACCCACGCGTCCGCTCCAGCCGCCGTCGTGCCCCTCCAGTTACCCGGGCGCGAGAACCGCATCGCCGAACCGCCCGCCTTCAGCGTCGAGAACATCGCCGACGAGATCGCGCCGGCGACCGGCGAGCCGTACGCGCTGTACGGCCACAGCATGGGGGCCAGGCTGGCCTTCGAGGTGGTGCGTGAGCTGCGGCGGCGCGGGTTGCCGCTGCCGGTGCGGCTGTACGTCGGCGGTGCGCATCCGCCGCACGCCCGGGTGCCGCTGGCCGCCACCGCCGACCTGCCCGACGACGCGTTCATCGAGCAGCTGATCCGGCGGGCCGGGGCGATGCCGCAGTTGCGGACCGAGCCGGAGATCCAGGAGTTGTTGCTGCCCGTGCTCCGGGCCGACCTCGGGTGGCTCAAGCGGTACCGGTTTCGGCCGGAGGCGCCGCTGGAGGTGCCCGTGGTGGCGTTCACCGGGCTGGCGGACCATGAGCTGACCCCGGCCGACGTGGCGGGGTGGGCCAGGCACGGCAGCGCGGGGTTCCGGCTGCGGGTGCTGCGTGGCGGGCACCTCTTCGTGCGTGACGACGCCGCCGAACTGGCCGCCCTGATCGCCGCCGACCTGGCCGAGGGGCCGCCGAGTCCGCCCTGGGATCTGGGGTCGCCGCCGGGCGGTCTCGCCGGAGCCTGCGCCGAGGACGAGGTACGGCTGTGGGCCGTCCCCGGTCATCCGCGCCCGGACGCGGGTGCGGTGGTGGCGGAGGACGGCGGGCTGGCGCTGGTCGCGGTCAGCGGGCGTGCCGGTGTCGGGGTGGGGGTGGCCCTGACGGGCGACGTCCCGGCGGAGGAGCTGGCTCGATGGTTCACCCCGGAGGAGCTCGACGAGCTCGACGGCTACGCCGAGGAGGATCGTGGCTGGCTGGCCCTGCGGGTGCTGACCGCCAAACGGGCCCTGGCCACCGCCCGGCAAGCCGCCGGGTCCGCCGAACTCCCGGTGCTTTCCGCTCTCCCCGATCTCGCCGATCCCGCGCCGTGGTCATGGGGCCGCGGGCAGATCTGCCACCTGCCGCTGCGCACCCCGCTGGGTGACGCGCTGGCAGCGGTGGTCACGCCGTACCCGCACCCCCGGCTGAGCCTCGACATCCCGGCAGGACAGTAATGACCGTGCCTTCCAGGCCTTCTCTTCCGCTGCTTCACGACCTCATCACCCGCCAGGCCGCCCTCACGCCCGATGCCGTCGCGATCCGGCAGTGGGAACGGTCCCTGACCTTCCGCGAGCTCACCGAGCGCGCCGCGGCGCTCGCCCACCGGCTGCGCGAGCTGGGCGCCGGTCCCGAGGTCCGGGTCGGCGTCTGCGGCAGGCGCACGCCCGAGCTGCTGGTCGCGGTGCTGGGCGTGCTGATGTCCGGCGGCGCCTACGTGCCGCTCGATCCCGCGCACCCGCCCAAACGGCTGCGCGCGGTGATCGAGGACGCCCGGATCACCACCGTCATCGCCGACGAGGAGGGGACGGCGCTGCTGTCCGGCTCGGGGGTCCGGCTGCTGCCGTACGACCACGGGAGCAGTGCCGTGGCGCCGGAGATCGAGACCCGGCCGCAGGGCGCGGCCTACACCCTGTTCACGTCGGGCTCGACGGGGCGGCCCAAGGGCGTGGTGGTCAGCCATGCCTCGGCGGTGGCGTTCGTGACGATGGCCGGCGCCTACTTCGACATCGACGAGGGGTGCCGCTCGATCGGCTTCGCCGCGCTCGGGTTCGACGTGTCGGTGCTGGACGTGTTCGCGCCGCTGGCCAGGGGCGGTTCGGTGATGTTCGCGCCGGACGCCGACCGGACCGACCCGGGACGATTGCAGCGGTTCCTGGAGGAGCACCGGGTCACCTGGGGCACGATCCCGCCGGCGTTGTTGCCGCTGCTCGACCCCTCGCGGCTGCCCGAGCTGCGTGACCTGCTCACGGCCGGTGAGCCCGCCGGGCCCGAGCAGGTGGCCCGCTGGTCGCGGCCCGGGGTGCGGCGTTTCCACAACTGGTACGGCCCGACCGAGACGACGGTCTGCGTGGTGGGCACCCCTCTCGAAGGGCGCTGGGACCGGCCGCTGCCGATCGGGCTGGCCCTGCCCGGGTGCGCCGCGCGCATCCTGGACGAGCACTTGCGGCCCTGCCCGCCCGGCACGGCGGGGGAGCTGTGCATCGGCGGCCCCCAACTGGCCCGCGGCTACCTGGACCGTCCCGCGATGACGGCCGACCGGTTCGTCCCCGATCCCGAGGGGCCGCCCGGCTCGCGGCTGTATCGCACCGGCGACCTGGTCGCCCTCGATCCCGACGGCCGCATCGCCTTCCTCGGCCGCCTCGACCGCCAGGTCAAGCTGCGCGGCCAGCGGGTGGAGATGGGCGAGGTCGAGGCGGTGATCCGGGCCCATCCAGGCGTACGGCACGCGGTCGCCGACGTGAGCGAGGGGGTCGGCGGCTGGCAGGAGCTGACCGCCTACCTGGCCCCGGCTGACGCCCCCGACGTGGAGCGGCTGCGCGAGCACTGCCTGGAGAGCCTGCCCGCCTACATGGTGCCGAGCCGGGTGGTCCGGCTGGACGTGCTGCCGCTCACCGTGGCCGGCAAGATCGACATGGCGGCGCTGCGTGCCCTGCCCGCCGAGGCGACCGGCGGCGGCGCGGCCCAGGAGCCGCCCGCGGCGGGCCAGGACGAGGCGCTGGTGGCGCAGGCCTGGGCGGAGGCGGTCGAGTCGGCCCGCCCGTCGTCCACCGCCGACTTCTTCGCCGCCGGCGGTCATTCGCTGCTGGCGATGCGGCTGGCGGCGGCGTTGCGGCGGGCGTTCGGGCGGGACGTGGCCGTCGAGGACGTGCTGACCGGCCGGACGGTCGAGGGCATCGCGGCCAGGGCCGCCGCCGCGCGGCCGCTCACCACCCGGCCGCCGGGGCTGGCCGAGGCCACGCTGTCGCCGATCCAGCGCCGGATGTGGTTCGTCGAGCGGCTCGCGCCCGGCACGCCCGCGCACAACATCGCCATGGCCCAGCGGCTGTCGGGCCCGCTCGACGTGGTGGCGCTGGAACGGGCGCTGGCGGCGGTCGCCGAACGGCACGAGGTGCTGCGCTGGCGGGTGCCGCAGAGCGCGGGCGTGCCGACGGTCGAGGTCGCCGCGCCGGGCCCGGTGCCGCT
>JABFVJ010000010.1 GCA_013362835.1 Nonomuraea sp.
GACGCCGAGCGCGGCCGCCATGTTGTCGCCGGTGCCGGGCGCGAGCAGCGGCCCGCCGGACGTCACGTCGCCCGCGCGGTCGGTCGGCCCGAGGACGCGGGGCAGCAGCGGGACCGCGCCGAAGGCGGCCTTGAGCAGGTCGGTGCGGTAGGCGCCGGTCGCGGGCGACCAGTAGCCGGTGCCCGAGGCGTCGCCCCGGTCGGTGGCGAGCAGGTCGAGCGACGGCGGCGGCGCGTCGCGCCAGGCCGCGAGGTCGAATCCCAGGGCGAGCGCGCCGGCCAGCCGCCAGGTGAGCCAGTCGTGCGGCAGGCAGACGGCCGCGGTGCGGCGGGCGTTGTCGGGCTCGTGCTCGGCCAGCCACCGCAGCTTGGTCACGGTGAACGAGGCGACGGGCACGGAGCCGACCGCCTCGGCCCAGACCTGCGGCCCGCCCAGCTCGGTCACGAGGTCGGCGGCCGAGCCCGCGGAGCGGGTGTCGTTCCAGAGCAGGGCGTCGCGGACGACCTCGCCCCGCTCGTCGAGGCAGACCATGCCGTGCTGCTGCCCGGCCACGCTGACGGCGGCCACGTCGGCGAGCCCGCCGGCCTCCTCGACGGCCCGGATCAACGCCGCCCACCAGTGGGAGGGATGGATCTCCGTGCCGGCGGGATGGGCGGCCCGGCCCTGCCTGACCAGCTCGCCCGTCTCGGCGTCACGGATGACGACCTTGCAGCTCTGCGTGGAGGAATCAACCCCAGCGACCAACGTCACCCACGAACTCCTAACGTGCGCTCCAGCACCGGATGGTTGAGATGGTATCCGCGTTCTGGGGTGACATTCAGGGGCGAATCGGGTGAATTACCAGCCTGATGGGTCGCGGCCGACGCTGATCTCCTCGGCGATCTTGCGGATCTCCGCCACCTCGAGACCTGGAGCCTTGGGCAGATGGCTCAGCAACGCCTCCATGACGACGGGCACGGGCTGGCCCGCCATCCGGCCGGCAATGCCGTGGACCGCCCGGAACAGCGCCTCTTCGGTGTCGTGCATCGGCAATCTCCTCGTTCGGCTACCGGGAGAGGCTACGGCCTGGCCACGACAGTTCGCTCGCTACCGCTCCAGCGTGTTCCGCACGGCCGCGCAAATCTCGTCCAGCTCGCGTACCTGCTCGGGGGTGAGCACGTCGAACAGGCTCCGCCGTACCTCCTCGACGTGGCCGGGGGCGGCGGCGGCCAGCGCCGCGAACCCCTCCTCGGTCAGTACGGCGAGGTTGCCGCGCCCGTCGGCGGGGCAGCGTTCGCGGCGGACCCAGCCGCGTTCCTCCAGGCGGGCGACGGCGTGCGAGAGGCGGCTCTGCGAGCTCTGGGCCATGGCGGCGAGCTCGCTCATCCGCATCGACCGCTCAGGCGCCTCCGACAGGACCACCAGGATCACGTAGTACGTGTGCGGCATGCCCGCCTCGCGCTGGAGCTGCCGGTCGAGCGCCTCGTTGATGAGCCTGCTCGCGGCCAGGAAGTTGCGCCAGGTCTGCTGTTCGTCCGGATCCAGCCATCGCGTCACTCTCTCAACTTAGTTGAACTCTCATATACTCAATCCGGAAGAACAGGTGAAAGGGGACGAACATGCCGGTCCACAGGCTCAATCACGCGGTCCTCTACGTCCGTGACGTGGAGCGCAGCGTGGCCTTCTACCGGGAGGCGCTCGGGTTCGAGGTGGTCATGGGCATGCGCGGCGCCGCGTTCCTCCAGGCCCCGGGCTCCAGCAACGATCACGACCTCGGCCTGTTCGAGATCGGCGCGGACGCCGGCCCCTCACCGGCCGGCCGCACCTCCGTCGGGCTCTACCACCTGGCGTGGGAGGTCGACACGCTGGAGGAGCTGGAGCGCATCGCGGTGACGCTGAGCGACCTGGGCGCCCTGGTCGGCGCCTCCGACCACGGCACCACCAAGGCCCTGTACGCCAAGGACCCCGACGGGCTGGAGTTCGAGGTCTCCTGGCTCGTACCGGCCGCGCTGCTCACGGACGAGATCCTGGCCGCCAGGTCCGGCATCCGCCCGCTCGACCTGACCGCCGACAAGGAGCGGTACGGCGCCCAGACCCGGGGCGGCGTCGGGGTGTCGATCCCGGCCTGACGGTACCGTGGCATATATCCGACTCTTCCGGAGAAAGCCATGCCGAACGATCCGGATCACGTGCTCGACGCCATCGACGGCGTCGTGGACGAATGGGAGACGCTGAGCGCCGACGCCATGCGCTGGGCGCCTCCCGAGCACAAGTCGCCCGACCTGCTGAGCGAGGTGACCGAGATCTTCAGCCCGCTCGCCGAGGCGATCAGCGAGGCCCTGCGCCCGATCGGCGACTCCATCACCCGCGCCCTCGACCAGCTCACCGACGACGACTGACCCCTGGTACGCCCGTCTCAGGCGTGGGCGAGGCGCATGGGACGCAGCGCGCCGGTGAGCTTGGCCAGCTCGGCGAGCATGGCGTCGGCGGCGGTGTTCATCACGTCGTCGGGCGTCACCGTGCCGTCCTCGCCGACGAACTGCTGGTAGAAGGGGATGTTGACGGCTTCGAGCACGGGGATCATCTTCAGCGTGCTCACGACCTGGCGCAGTCCGTTGACCGCCCGGGTGCCGCCGGAGACCCCGCCGTAGCTCACGAAGCCCGCCGCCTTGTGCTGCCACTCGTGGTGCAGGTAGTCGAGGGCGTTCTTCAGCACGGCGTTGAAGCTGTGGTTGTACTCGGGGGTCACGAACACGAAGGCGTCACCCCGGTCCACGGTGGCGCTCCACTCCTTGGTGTGGGCGTTCACGTACTGCTTGAGCTTGGGGTGGTGCGGCTCGTCCAGGAACGGCAGGCCGACCTCGGCCAGGTCGACCAGCTCGACGTCGAACGTCCCGGAGGCCACGGCCCTGCCGCGGAACCACTCGGCCACCTCGCGTCCGGCGCGGCCGGGACGGGTGCTGGCGACGACGATCTGCAGAACGGGCTTGCCCATGGGGTCCTCCTCAGGTGGTTGATTCCTCAACATTATTGAGTAACTAAACATTCCTTAGCAAATGCTAGGATCGGCTCCGTGAGCCCCCGATCCGTCTGCGCCCGCTTCCACATCGCCCTCGAACTGATCGGCGCCCGATGGTCGGGAGCGGTGATCCACGTGATCTTCAAGGGCTCCCACCGCTACGCCGACCTCAAGGCGGCCGTTCCCGGCATCAACGACACGATGCTGGCCCGCCGCCTGCGCGAGCTGGAGTCCGCCGGGATCGTCGAGCGGCGCGTGCTCGCCACCTCGCCCGTACGAGTCGAGTACCACCTGACGGAGATGGGCCAGGAGCTGCGTCCCGGGGTCGACGAGCTGGTG
>JABFVJ010000157.1 GCA_013362835.1 Nonomuraea sp.
GCGTCGACCGAGCCGACCTCGACCGCCCGCCGGATGTCGTGCACGCGGTCGAACTCCGCGGCCACCTCGCCCAGCTTCTCCGCCCGTACCGACAGGCGCAGGTCGTCGAGCTCGGCCGTCAGCGCGGCCCGGTCGGCGCCGGAGGCCGACGCGACGCGCGCCTCCAGGTCGCGCACCCGGGGGTCGGCCGCCGTGCGGGCGTTGACGTCGGCGGAGAAGACCACCGCGGCGGCGGGCGCGCCGCCGAGCACCGAGGCGAACGAGCCCTCCAGCGCCAGCACGGTCATGTTCGGGTTGAGCGCCTTGGAGAACACCACGAACGCGCCGCCGTGGTACCGCGAGATCACGCAGAACACGATGGGCCCGCGGAAGTTCACGATCGCCCGGCCGATCTCGGCGCCGTACTCCAGCTGCAGCTTCCGCATCGACTCCGGCGAGCCGTCGAAGCCCGACAGGTTCGCCAGCACCACCAGCGGCCGGTTGCCGCTGGCCGCGTTGATCGCCCGCGCGGCCTTCTTCGACGCCCTCGGGAACAGGGTGCCCGCCGTGTAGGCGTCGGGGCCGTCGGCGGGCGGGAAACCGCGCCTCGGCACCGACCGCGACTCGATGCCGAGCAGGCACACCGGCATGCCGCCGAGATGCGCGTCCTGCACCACCGCGTTCTCCGCGTCGGCCATGCCCGCCCAGCGCTCCAGCACCGGACGGTCCTGGTCGGACAGCGCCCGCATCACCGTGCGGATGTCGAACGGCTTCTTGCGGTCGGGGTTGGAGGCGGCGGAGAAGATCTCGCCGACCGTGGTGAAGTCGCTGCCCGCCACGACGTGCGGGTAGACGGTGACGTCGCGGTCGACCGGGTCGGTCGTCGTCGCCCGGCGCGGCGTCCGCTCGCCCGGGGCGACGTACGTGTGCTCGTAGTGGGCCATCAGCACGTCACGCGCGGCGACCAGGTTGGGCGCCCAGTACTGGGCCTGGCCGTTGGGGCCCATCACCCGGTCGTAGCCGCCGATGCCGAAGTTGTCCTCGGCCGACACGCCGCCGGAGAAGTCGAGCGCCTGCTTGCCGGTCAGCACCATCGCCGAGTCCGGCGTCATCACCAGGATGCCCTTGGTGTGCATGAGCATCGTCGCCTCGGCGTTCCAGTACGGCTGCGCGCCCACGTTGATGCCCGCGACCACGATGTTGATCTCGCCGCCGTCCTGGGTGAACTCGACGATGCGCTTGAGCGCCGCGGCCACCCAGTCCATGTTCTCCGTGCCCGACGCCATCGAGATCCGGGCGCCGGACGACAGCGCGTACCACTCCAGCGGCACCCGCATCCGCTCGGCCAGGTCGAGCGCGGCGATCACCCGGCGGCACTCCGGCTCCGACAGCGCGCCGAGCGACTTCGTCGGGTCGCCGAGCAGCACGACCCTGGTGACGCCCTCCGGGTAGCGGCGGGTCGTCGTGGTGACCACGCCCGCGACGATCGCCGCGGAGTTGCGCCCCTTGGGCCGGTCGACCGGCACCAGCGCGTGACGCTCGTCGAGGTCGTGCTCGACGAACTCACCGAGCAGCCCGGTCAGCTCGTACGGGTAGACGGTGTTGCGGCTGGTCGCGCGCAGCACCTTCTGCCGGTAGTCGTCGAGCGGCTCGATCGGCTCGGCCGACGGCTCCCCGACGGTCAGCGACGTGCCGCCGGTCGCGTCGAACGTGATCCGGACGGCGGTCTTGATCAGCTCACCGGTCCTGGGGTCGCGCTGCCGCGCGATGAACAGGATCTCCTCCAGGCCCGCGCCCGCGGTCGAGGGCAGCACGCGCGCGGCGATCCGCTCCAGCTCCCTGCGGGTGATGTCGCTCGGCGGCCACACGTAGATCACGATGCGGTTGGTGTTGAGGCGCGCCTTCGACGGCCGCCGCGACCGGGCCCGCCGGATCGAGTCGAGGCAGGCGACGAGCGCGTCCTCGGCCGTGGGCAGCGCCACCAGCCTGCCGTCGTGCTCGCGCAGCTCGGTCAGGTCACGCACCTGCGTGAACGCGACGATCCGCGCGTCGGACGGGTTCTCCCGCGCCACGCACTCGAACAGGTAGACCTCCTCGTCGGAGGACGGCAGCCGGATGAGGTCGAACTTGCTCAGCCGCTCGAACTGCATCCGCTGCGCGATGAACGGGTGCAGCCCCCGGATCAGCCGCTCCTCGGCCATGCCGGTGACCGACGGGCGGAAGGTGAAGTGGTGGTGCATCACGGCGCCCGCCCGGCCCGCGACCGTGGCGGTGAGCCTGCGGACCTGGCCGGGCAGCGGGTGGGCGGCGATGACCTCGTGCAGCGCGGCGGCCATCGACTCGGAGTCTTCCGGCTGGTTCTCCCACGCCAGGTAGATGTCGGCGTCGAGGGCCTTCTGCCCGCCGGCCAGCTCGGCCAGCCCGCGCAGCGTGTCGCCCAGCCGGTCGAACGCCACCGCCGAGGACACCAGCCGCGACCCGCCGTGCTCGGCCACCACGAACTGGCAGCCCGACACCTCGCTGGTGCGGACGCCGGTCAGGCCCTTGTTGCCGTAGTAGCGCCGGGTCAGCACCTCCAGCATGACGGCGTTGTCCAGGTCGCTGCGGACGAGCCGCTGGCCGAGCAGCCGCACCAGCGGCTCGGTGCTGCGGACCATCTCGGCGATGCGCTCGGCCCGGTCCGGCGCCTGCGGATTGGCGTCGAGGTGGCGCAGGTGTCTGCGGACGTCGGCGTAGACGCGGGCGCGGTGGCGGCGCAGCAGCGGCTGGCCGAACCAGGTGAACACGACGCCGCGCGCCAGGTCGGAGACCGCGGGGAAGCGGACCTGCGTCGCGGCGACCAGCCGCTCCAGGGCCAGACCGGCCGGCTCGCGCTGCGCCTCGTCCGGCGGCGGCTCCCGCAGCCACGCGCGCAGCAACGCCGCCACGATCGCCGCGTCGGCGCCCGCGCGCTGCTGGGCGAGGAAGATGCGGAACACCGCCGCCTCCAGCTCGGGCGAGCGCTCCAGCTCGGTGACGCCGTAGTGGCCGAGCGCCTTGGCGAGCCTGGCCTGGAACGGCTCCGGCAGCCCGGCCCGCTCGACGTCGAGGCTCTGCAGGTAGGTGTGGAAGTGTTCGCGGGCGCTGTGCACGTGGCCCTCGCCGCTGCCGTCCTCGACGGCCGGGCGGTTGCGGCTCAGCTCGGCGAGGTCGGCGAACACGCCGATGAGGTCGAGCTCCTCGGCCAGCGTACGGTGGCCCTCGTCGATGACCGCCTGGCGTGCGGCGAGGTAGCCGTCGAGCACCTGGCGCTCGCCGTGGGGGTCGACGTCGAAGCCCAGCAGCAGGCTGCGCAGGTCCTCCTGGCCGCGCCGGGTG
>JABFVJ010000028.1 GCA_013362835.1 Nonomuraea sp.
GTCGGGAACCCTTCGCCCGGCTGACGCGTTATGTCGTGAGAAGCCGGGGGTAGGGGGTTTTCATGATGGCGAAGGCAGCACGGGCAGCGGCGGCGTGGCGCACGTACCGCGAGGTGACCAAGCCTGGCACGCCTGGCTTGGTGACCAGGGTGCGGGCGATCCCGCGCCTGATCGGCGCGGTGATGCGCGGCCGCTACGACGGCATGGCCAAGGGCAAGCTCGCACTGATGGGCCTCGGGGTGGTCTACATCCTGTCACCGGTCGACATCGTGCCCGACTTCCTGGTGCTGGTCGGGGTGGCCGACGACTTCGGCGTGTTCCTGTGGCTGTTCGCCTCGCTGCTCGGCGAGAGCGGCCGCTACGTGGAGCACGAGCGCAAGGTCATCCGAGGCCGGCTGGCGGAGGAAGGCTAGATCTCCTCCATCCGCAGCCAGGCGCGCGAGGGCAGCGGGTGGCCGAACAGGCGCGCGGCGTTGCCGTAGGCGACCCGCGCGATATCGGCGGGCGGAAGCGTGCCGAGGTTCCTGGCGACGGCCTTCTGGGTGTCGGGCCAGGTCGAGTCGGAGTGCGGGTAGCCGCTTTCCTGGAGCACGTGGTCGAGACCCACCGCGAGGCGCACCCCTGACAGGGCGTGGTCGTCGAGCGTGCCGAAGAAGAAGTTGCGGCGCAGCACCTCGCTCGGCTTGATGCCGCCGTCCCAGGCCGCCTCGCCGGCGACCGGGTGGTCGAGCGCGTAGTCGGCGCGTTCGGCGAGCATCGGCAGCCAGCCCACGCCGCCCTCGACGATGAGGATGCGCAGGCCGGGGAAGCGCAGCGGCAGGCCCGACCACAGCCAGTCGGCGCAGGCGAACATGGCGCTGGTGGGCATCAGCGTGGTGATCGCCTCGATGGGCGTGTCGGGCGAGGGCACGGGCGACCAGGACGAGTCGCCGGTGTGCAGGGCGACGACCGTGCCGGTCTCCTCGCAGGCCGCGAAGAACGGGTCCCAGTGGCCGGTGTGGATCGACGGCAGCCGCAGCCTGGTCGGGAACTCGGGGAAGACCACGGCCTTGAAGCCGCGCGCGGCGTTGGCCCTGATCTCCTTGGCGGCGACGTCGGGATCGGGCAGCCAGGGCAGCTGCAGGCCGATGATGCGCTCGGGGTAGGTGCCGGCCCAGACGTCGATGTGCCAGTCGTTCCACGCCTTGACCAGGGCCAGGCCGAGCTCCTGGTCGCGGGTGCGGGCGAACGGCATGCCCGACTGGCCGGCCAGCATGCCGGGGAAGCAGAGCGCGGCCCAGATGCCTGCCACGTCCATGTCCTGGATGCGGGCCTCGATGTCGTGGCAGCCGGGACGCATCTGCTCGAACCTGACCGGGTCGAGCGTCCACTGCTCGCGCGGGAGCCCGGCGCCCACGTCGATGCCGGCGCAGGGGTAGGTGGCTCCGCCGTAGCGCCACACCTGGTGGCCGGAGTCCGTCTCCACGACCTTGGGCGCGACCTCGGCGTATTTCTCCGGGAGCCTGTCCTCGAAGAGGTCAGGGGGCTCGATCAGGTGATCGTCGGCGGAGATGATCACGTAGTCGCGCCGCCTCGGATCTGGGTCGGGGAGCAGCGGCGTAGTCACGCAGGTAACCGTACGACGGCGGCATAACGTCGAACAAGCTGCGACGTATCCGTTGGGTATCCATACGTGAGGACCCGGGATCGCCTGGAGGGGGATGGCGGCGATCCCGGGCTCGTGGGGGTCCTGAGAATGCTGCCCTTCGTGGACCCCGGGCGCCCTCTACCCCTGCGAGATCGATTCAGTCAGGAGATTCGCGCGGAGTTCGGCGACGGTGTTCCCATCCACCTTGAGCACCTCGGTGGCGTACCGTTCGACCGAGCCGTGGCGGGACGCGAGGTCGGCCAGGAACAGGCGCATGGTCTCGGCGGGGGCCAGGCCGAACCCCGGCCACATCGGGCTGTCGGGGTGCCTTCTGCGCCAGTCGGAGATGAAACGTTCGGTGGCGAGGCCGGTGAGCGCGTAGTCGGCCACGATGTCGTCGTGGCCCACGCCCACGAGCGCGAGGATCAGGGCGGTGAGCACCCCGGTGCGGTCCTTGCCCGCCGCGCAATGGATGACGACCGGCGCGCTGTCCTCGCGGGCGACCGTCTCCAGGGCGGTACGCAGGTGCTCGACGCCGTCCTCGGTGACCTCCAGGTAGCGGTCGGCGAGGTAGCGCGCGACGCCCACCTCCTCGCTGAAGGTGGCGACGGTGTCCCAGCGGCGGCCCTCGACGGGCAGGTTGTGGTAGCGCAGCCCTTCGGTCTCCGGTACCCGGCCCGACCGTTCGACCTCGAAGGGATGCCGCAGGTCGAGCACGGTCCGTACGCCCAGCGCGCGGAACGCCGTGAGGTCGTCGCCCGCGAGCCAGCCCAGGGAGTCGGCCCGGTAGAGCCGCTGCCACCTGACGGTTCGCCCGTCATTGGCGGCATATCCACCTACGTCACGAAAATTGCAGAGATTGGCGAACTCAATGTGGCGGATCACCCTCCACACCCTAGTTGGCGGCGGTTTCGGCTTCCTGGGGCGCGGAGTCGGTCTCCTGTGTCTTCCGCTCGGCCACCTCGCGCCGGATCAGCATGATCCAGCCGCCGATCGCGATGCCGATGAACAGCCACCACTGCACGCCGTAGGCCAGGTTGAGCCCGCCGCCCGAGCCCACGTCGGGCGCGGGCACCGGGGCGGGCGCGGACGTGCCCGCCGGCTGCTGGGCGGTGAGCTCGACGTAACCGCCGACCAGCCGGTACGGCCAGCTCTCGCCGATCTTGCCGGCGTTGATCAGCAGCACCTGCCCATTGGGCAGCCCGGAACGTTCGCGGATGCCGCTGGACTCCTCGGTCTCGCTCGGTCGTAGCCGGCCGGTGACAGTTACCTGCCCGACCGGCGGGGTGGGGACCTGGGGCGCGGTGTCGGCCGTCGCGCCGGCCGGGATCCAGCCGCGGTTCACGATCACGGCGGTGCCGTCGCCGGTGACGAGGGGGGTCAGGACGTAGAAGCCGTTATGGCCCTCCTGGGGGCGGCGGCGTACGAGCAGGCCGTGGGCGGCGTCGTACGTGCCGGAGGCGACGACCGTCCTGAACCGGTCGTCCTCGCCGACCTGCCGGCCCGGCCCGGTGATGCGGTCGAGCGGCACGGGGGCGGCCTCGATGTTGGCCGTGACCCGGTCCTTGTTGTCGGACCGCTCCTCGAACCGCCCGAACTGCCACCTGCCCAGGAACACGAAGGCGGGAATGACCAGCAGCACCACCACGTGGAGCGCGAGCCATCGAGGCGTCAGGAGGAACCGGTACACGCCTTCAAGACTAGGCACC
>JABFVJ010000346.1 GCA_013362835.1 Nonomuraea sp.
GTGCTCATGCGGAGTCGGCTGAGCGGTGCCGGACAATCCTCACGCGGAGTCGGCTGTCTCGGGGTGGTCGTCCTCGCACCGAGTCGGTTGTGCGGTGTTGGATCGGTCTCGTGCGCGGTCGGGAGAGTGTGGCCAGGCGGGGAGGGGGTCGGGTGGGGTCAGGGGGTTGTTGTGGTGAGGGCGGTGGTGGTGGTCGAGACTGCCTCGGGGAGGGTGGTCAGGCGGTGGAGAGGGGCCTCCAAGGGGGTGAGGTCTTCTGCCCATGGGGCCGCCTGGCGGATGAGGGCGCGGGCCTCGTTCTTGGTCAAGGTCGTGCCCTGGGTACGGGCCGCCGCGATGAGGGCTTCGCGCCAGGTGTTGGTGAGCTTGGCGTGGCCGTTGTCGAGGATCCTGCGGAGGGTCGCGGCGGCCTCCTCCTCGGGGTACGGCCGGCGTACGGCGTCGAGCGTCGCGCCGGAGCGGTGACCGTCGTAGAGAGCGGACAGTACGTCGGGCAGCGCCGGCAGGTCCTGCCCCCACACGCGTACGTGAGCGGCACGGGTGGCCAGCAGCACGCGGGGGAGCGCGGCCTCCAGGCCGGGCGGCAGCGCGACGGCCACCCGCTCGACGGCGGCCGCGTACGGCTTGGCCAGCCACGTCGAGAGCCTGACCCGGGGCTGCGGCAGCTCCTTGGGCCAGTCGCCGACCAGCAGGTCGGGGGCGAAGTCGCCCAGGTCGGGCACCGGCACCGAGGACGGGGCCGACTCGACGGACTGCGGGCCCTGCGTGTAGATGGCCGTGGCCTGACGGTTGAGCCGGGCGGCGACGGCGGGACGGGTCTTGGTGGTGGGACGCAGCACGTAGAGGTCGGCCGCCGACCCGATCGCTTCCGCCCCGAAATAGCGGTTGAAATCCGGGTAAATCGCCTCATAGACGAGGTTGAGCTCCGACAACGCCTGCTGCACCTTGAAGGCCAGCATCGGCGTACGCTCGCTCGCCCCGTACGCCACCAGCACCCGCCCGTCGGCCCGCACCCCCTCCAGCGCCCGCGCCGCGAACAGCCCGATCCCCTCCGGCGTGTACGGCGGGTCGGTGAACGCCAGGTCGTGCTCCCGAGCCGAGGCCGGCAGCCCCAGCCGCAGGTCGGCCCAGCGGGTGCGGACCCCGAGATCCTGGTCGTCGATGTAGGCCAGGATGCGCTCGTCGACGTCGACCACCGTGACCTCGGCCTCGGGGTGGACCAGCTTGACGGCCAGCGAGGTCAGATCGTGGTCGCCGACGCACAGCAGCCGCGACCCCGGCAGCCAGAACCGGGCCCCGAGCAGCAGCGCCCGGCGCAGCGCCGTCTCCGGCGTGGCCGAGACGTGGTCGAGCACGTGACGGGCGCGCGGCGCCCCCGCGACCAGCTCGGTCAGGCGTTCGAGCACGTGGGCGTAGTGGGGGAGCAGGTGGGCCACCGGATCGTCGGGGGCCGGCGCCATGGCCAGGAGGTCCTGGTAGGCGGGCGTGTCGAGCTCGGGCACCCGGAACCGGTCACCGGACCGCTCCAGGCGCAGCTCGCGCAGCAGCGCCTCGATCGTCCGCCTGGACGTGGCCGTCTGCCGGACGAGGCCGGCCAGCGACCACCACTGCCCGTCGCACAGGAGGGTGAGGGCGTGCCTCAGCCGCCTGCTGTCGACCCCCGCCTCGGCGAGCAGGCGCTCAACCCCGTCACGATCCATGGCGCAACCCTATCGAGGACCCGCCCCGGCTCACTCGCCCGCCGCGGAGGGGCGCCCGGCCCCGGACGGCGGGGACGGAAGAGCGGGAGGGGCTTGTGGTGGCGGTGGGGCCACAGGGATGTGAGCTGGGAATTCCGGAGGGTGGGTCCGGGGTTTGGGATAGGGAGTTCGCATGCTGGAATCGTGCCGAATGTTCGCAATGCGGACGTGGCGGGCACCATTCCGGCAGGGTGCGGTAACCTCTACCCACGATATGCAGCAGGGCCAACGTCGTCCCCGCCTGTAGCGCAGTTCTGGACAGACGAAGACGACGGGAGGGATTCAATGCCTGCTGCCCACCTCGGATTCCCCGAGCCTCAGGGCCTCTACCACCCCGCCAACGAGCATGATGCCTGCGGTGTCGCCATGGTTGCCGACGTCGCCGGCCGCCGGGGGCATGGGATCGTGGTCAAGGCGCTGACGGCGTTGTGCAATCTCGACCACCGGGGGGCCAAGGGTAGCGAGCCGGACACCGGCGACGGAGCCGGGATCCTGACGCAGATCCCCGATGGGTTCTACCGCGCGAGCGTGCCGTTCGCGCTGCCCGAGGCCGGCGCGTACGCGACCGGCATCGCCTTCCTGCCGTTCGACGAGCAGGCCAGGGGCATCGCCACCGGCCTGATCGAGGAGATCGCGGCCGAGGAGGGCCTCACCGTACTGGGCTGGCGGGACGTGCCCGTGGACCGTGCCCTTCCGGGCCCGAGCGCCCGCGCCGTCATGCCGCACTTCGCCCAGCTCTTCGTGGCGGGCCCCGCGGGCGAGCAGGGCATCGACCTCGACCGCCTGGCGTTCTGCCTGCGCAAGCGCGCCGAGCACGAGGCCGACGTCTACTTCCCCTCGCTGTCGGCCCGTACGGTCGTCTACAAGGGCATGCTCACGCCCGACCAGGTCGAGCCGTTCTTCCCCGACCTGAGCGACGAGCGTTACGAGAGCGCGATCGCGCTGGTGCACTCGCGGTTCTCGACCAACACGTTCCCGAGCTGGCCGCTGGCCCACCCCTACCGTTACATCGCGCACAACGGCGAGATCAACACGGTCAAGGGCAACCGCAACTGGATGCGCGCCCGCGAGGCGATGCTCTCTTCCGCCCACATCCCGGGCGACATTTCACGTCTTTTCCCCATCTGCGACCCGGATGGCAGCGACACCGCCAGCTTCGACGAGGCCCTGGAGCTCCTGCACATCGGCGGCCGGAGCCTGCCCCACGCGGTGCTCATGATGATCCCCGAGGCGTGGGAGAACCACACCGAGATGGACCCGGCGCGCCGGGCCTTCTATGAGTTCCACTCCTCCCTCATGGAGGCCTGGGACGGCCCCGCCTCGATCACCTTCACCGACGGCACCCTCGCCGGCGCGGTCCTCGACCGTAACGGCCTGCGCCCCGGCCGGTTCTGGGTGACCGCCGACGGCCTCGTCGTGCTGGCCTCCGAGGCCGGCGTGCTCGACTTCAAGCCCGAGGACGTCGTCCGCAAGGGCCGCCTGCAGCCGGGCCGGATGTTCCTCATCGACACCGCCCGCGGCAAGATCATCGAGGACGACGAGATCAAGGCCGAGCTGGCCGCCGCGCTCCCGTACGAGGAGTGGCTGCACGCCGGTCTGGTCAGGTTCGAGGAGCTGCCCGCGCGGCAGCGGGAGATCCCCACGCACGAGGCGCTGGTCAAGCGGCAGCAGACCTTCGGCTATACCGAGGAAGAGCTGCGGATCATCCTGTCGCCCATGGCGAAGTCGGGCGCCGAGCCGATCGGCTCCATGGGCACCGACACGCCGGTCGCGGTGCTGAGCGAGAAGCCCAGGCTCCTGTTCGACTACTTCACGCAGCTGTTCGCGCAGGTCACGAACCCGCCGCTGGACGCCATCCGTGAAGAGCTGGTCACCTCCCTGGCCAGCGTGCTCGGCCCCGAGGGCAACCTGCTCGACCCGGGCCCGACCACGTGCCGCCAGCTCGTGCTGCCGTACCCGGTGATCGACAACGACGAGCTCGCCAAGATCATCCACATCAACGACGAGCACGACCTCCCCGGCTTCCACCCGCACGTCATCAGCGGCCTGTACGACGTCGCCGGCGGCGGCCAGGCGCTGCTGAACCGCCTGGAGGAGATCAGGTCCGAGGCGTCCAAGGCCATCGCGAACGGCGCGCGCATCATCGTGCTGTCCGACCGCGGCTCCTCCGACGCGCTCGCCCCGATCCCGTCGCTGCTGCTGACCGGCGCGGTGCACCACCACCTGATCCAGGAGAAGACCCGCACCAAGATCGGCCTGGTCATCGAGACCGGCGAGGCCCGCGAGTGCCACCACATGGCGCTGCTCATCGGCTACGGCGCCGGGGCGGTCAACCCGTACCTGGCGATCGAGACGGTCGAGGACCTGGTCGACACCGGGGTGCTGGCGATCGACAAGCACAAGGCCGTGCGTAACCTGATCAAGGCGTACGGCAAGGGCGTCATCAAGGTCATGTCCAAGATGGGCGTGTCCACGGTGGCCTCCTACACCGGCGCGCAGATCTTCGAGGCGCTCGGCCTGAGCCAGGAGGTCATCGACGCCTGCTTCACCGGCACGACCTCCCGCCTCGGCGGCGTCGGCTTCGACGTGCTGGCCGAGGAGACCGCGCAGCGGCACCGCCACGCCTACCCGCGCGTGGAGAACGCCCACCGCAGGCTCCAGGTCGGCGGCGAGTACCAGTGGCGGCGCGAGGGCGAGCCGCACCTGTTCAACCCCGAGACCGTCTTCAAGCTGCAGCACGCCACCAGGACCCGCCGCTACGAGATCTTCAAGGAGTACACGAACCTCGTGGACTCCCAGGCGGAGCGGCTGATGACCCTGCGCGGCCTGTTCAGGCTGCGCCAGGGTAAGTCGATCCCGATCGACGAGGTCGAGCCGGTCGAGAGCATCGTCAAGCGCTTCTCCACCGGCGCGATGTCGTACGGCTCGATCTCGATGGAGGCGCACGAGACGCTCGCCATCGCGATGAACCGGCTCGGCGGCAAGTCCAACACCGGCGAGGGCGGCGAGGACCCCGAGCGCCTGTACGACGCCACCCGCAGGTCGGCGATCAAGCAGGTCGCCTCCGGCCGGTTCGGCGTGACCAGCGAGTACCTGGTCAACGCGGCCGACCTGCAGATCAAGATGGCCCAGGGCGCCAAGCCCGGCGAGGGCGGCCAGCTCCCGGGCCACAAGGTCTACCCGTGGATCGCCAAGACCCGGCACTCCACGCCCGGCGTCGGCCTCATCTCGCCGCCGCCGCACCACGACATCTACTCGATCGAGGACCTCGCCCAGCTCATCCACGACCTGAAGAACTCCAACCCGGAGGCCAGGGTCCACGTGAAGCTGGTCGCCGAGGTCGGGGTCGGCACGGTCGCGGCGGGCGTGTCCAAGGCGCACGCCGACGTGGTGCTCATCTCCGGCCACGACGGCGGCACCGGCGCCTCGCCGCTGACCTCGCTCAAGCACGCGGGCGCCCCCTGGGAGCTCGGCCTGGCCGAGACCCAGCAGACGCTGCTGCTGAACAACCTGCGCGACCGCATCGTCGTCCAGGTCGACGGCCAGCTCAAGACCGGTCGCGACGTCGTCATCGCCGCCCTGCTCGGCGCCGAGGAGTACGGCTTCGCCACCGCGCCGCTCGTCGTCTCGGGCTGCGTGATGATGCGGGTCTGCCACCTCGACACCTGCCCGGTGGGCGTGGCCACGCAGAACCCCGAGCTGCGCAAGCGGTTCAGCGGCAAGCCCGAGTTCGTGGTCAACTTCTTCGAGTTCATCGCGCAGGAGATCCGCGAATACCTCGCCGAGCTGGGCTTCCGCTCGCTCGACGAGGCGATCGGACACGTCGAGATGCTGGACATGACGGCGGCCGAGGACCACTGGAAGGCCGGCGGCCTCGACCTGTCGCCGATCCTGCACCAGCCCGAGCTGCCCGAAGGCACGCCCAAGCGCCGCACGGTCACCCAGGACCACGGCCTTGAGCACGCGCTGGACAACACCCTGATCCAGCTCGCCGAGGGCGCGCTCGACGACGGCACCCCGGTCACGCTGGAGCTGCCCATCCGCAACGTGAACCGTACGGTCGGCACCATGCTCGGCTACCAGGTCACCAAGCGTCACGGCGGCAAGGGCCTGCCCGAGAACACGATCGACATCTCCTTCACCGGCTCGGCGGGCAACTCGTTCGGCGCGTTCGTGCCGCGCGGCATCACGCTGCGCCTGACCGGCGACGCCAACGACTACCTCGGCAAGGGCCTGTCGGGCGGGCGGATCACCGTCCGGCCGCACGAGGAGGCCCCGCTCGACGGCCACATCATCTCCGGCAACGTCGCCCTGTACGGCGCCACGTCCGGCGAGGTGTTCATCCGCGGCGTGGTCGGCGAGCGCTTCTGCGTCCGCAACTCCGGCGCCACGGCGGTCGTGGAGGGCGTGGGCGACCACGGGTGCGAGTACATGACCGGCGGCAAGGCGGTCGTGCTCGGCCCGACCGGGCGCAACTTCGCGGCCGGCATGTCGGGCGGCATCGCCTACCTGCTCGACATCAAGCCCGAGCGGGTCAACCGCGAGATGGTCGCCATCGAGGAGCTGACCGAGGAGGACGGCGAGTTCCTGAAGGAGACCGTCGAGAAGCACTTCGCCGAGACCGGCTCCCCGGTGGCCAAGCAGCTGCTGGCCGACTGGGATTCCGCGCTCGCCCGGTTCGGCAAGATCATGCCGACCGACTACAAGAGGGTGCTGGCCGCCGCCGAGGCCGCCCGCGCCGAAGGCAGGGACATCGACGAGGCGGTCATGTCGGCCGCTGTTCAGGGCTAAGGGAGGCGTACTCGATGGCTGACCCCAAGGGTTTTCTCACGCACGAACGGGAGCTGCCGGCGCGCCGTCCCGTGGACGTCCGCATCAGCGACTGGCGGGAGGTCTACCAGGACTTCCCGCAGGAGAAGCTGACCAAGCAGGCGGCCCGCTGCATGGACTGCGGCATCCCGTTCTGCCACAACGGCTGCCCGCTCGGGAACCTCATCCCCGAGTGGAACGACCTCGTCTACCGCACCGACTGGCGCGAGGCGATCGAGCGGCTGCACGCCACGAACAACTTCCCGGAGTTCACCGGCAGGCTCTGCCCGGCTCCGTGCGAGGCGGCGTGCGTGCTCGGCATCAACTCCGACCCGGTCGCGATCAAGCGGGTCGAGGTCGAGATCATCGACCGCGCGTTCGCCGAGGGCTGGGTGACCCCGCGGCCCCCGGCCGTCCGTACGGGCAAGAAGGTCGCGGTCGTCGGCTCGGGCCCCGCGGGCCTGGCCGCCGCCCAGCAGCTCACCAGGGCCGGGCACGACGTGGTGGTGTTCGAACGCGCCGACCGCATCGGCGGCCTGCTGCGTTACGGCATCCCCGAGTTCAAGATGGAGAAGCGCCACATCGAGCGGCGCCTGGAGCAGATGCGGGCCGAGGGCACCGAGTTCCGCACCGGCGTCAACGTCGGCGTCGACGTCACCGCCGCCGAGCTGCGCGAGCAGTTCGACGCCGTGGTGCTGTCGGGCGGCGCGACCGCCTGGCGCGACCTGCCGGTGACCGGGCGTGAGCTCAAGGGCGTCTACCAGGCGATGGAGTACCTGCCGCTGTCCAACAAGGTCCAGGAGGGCGACTACGAGGTCGCGCCCGTCTCGGCCGAGGGCAAGCACGTGGTGGTGATCGGCGGCGGCGACACCGGCGCCGACTGCATCGGCACCGCGATCAGGCAGGGCGCCGCGTCGGTGACCCAGCTGGAGATCATGCCGCAGCCGCCCGCGTCGAGGCCCGGCAGCCAGCCGTGGCCGACGTTCCCCATCCTGTTCAAGATGGAGAGCGCGCACGAGGAGCTGGCCGACGGCGACGGGGAGCGCGTCTACGCGGTCTCCACCACCGAGTTCGTGGGCGACGCCGACGGCAACGTCCGGGCGCTGCGCCTGGTCGAGGTCGAGGGGCCGCAGAACGGCTTCAAGCCGATCCCCGGCACCGAGCGGGAGATCCCGGCCGAGCTGGTCACGCTGTCCATGGGCTTCCTCGGGCCGGAGAAGGGCGCCCTGCTGGAGGACCTGGCCCAGGTCGCGGGCGAGGGCTTCTACGACGCCCGCGGGAACGTGGCGCGGGACAAGACGTACATGTCGAAGGTCGACGGCGTGTTCGTGGCCGGTGACATGGGGCGCGGGCAGTCGCTCATCGTCTGGGCCATCGCCGAGGGGCGTTCGGCCGCCTCGGGCGTGGACCGGTACCTGAGCGGGGAGACGGCGCTGCCGTACCCGATCCTGCCGACGGCGCGTCCGCTGGTCTGACCGCCTGTACGAAGGCCCCGGAGCCGGACGGCTCCGGGGCTTTCTCATGTGCACACCCTGCAAGTCTTGCAGAGTGTGCAATTCTTGCGTAGAGTGCAAGGCGTGGAGAGTCCGGAGCAGCGGCGTGAGCGCCGGCGGGCCGAGAAGCGGCAGGCCATCAGGCTGGCCGCGGTGCGGCTGGCGCTCGACGAGGGTCTCGACGCGGTCACCGTCGAGGCCGTCAGCGCCGCGGCCGACATCTCGCCCCGCACGTTCTTCAACTACTTCGCCTCCAAGGAGGAGGCGCTCGTGATGGAGCCGGTCTGGCGGCCCGACGACATCGTCGCGCTGCTCGGCGACCGGCCCGACGGCGAGCCGGTGTTCCGGTCGCTCCAGGCGGTGGCCCGGGAGCTCGCCGTGCGCGTACGGCCGATGTGGGAGACCATGCAGCCGTTCATGGAGCTCAACAGCCGCTATCCCGAGCTGGCCGCCAGGGCGCGCGCCGTCGACCAGACCCAGATCATGGAGAAGGTCCTCGACGCCGTCAGGAGCCGGCCCGGCGTCACCAGCGGCATCCACGCCCGGATGCTGCTCGTCACGACGTTCGGCGCGATGATCTCCGCGGTCCAGGAGTCCGCGGCGGCCGACCGGCCGGTCGAAGAACTGCTCGACGAGGCGTTCGCGCTGCTCGAACGCGGACTCTGACCCAGCTGAAAAAGAGAATGCGGCGATCGGGGTGGCACCCCCGACCGCCGCCGATTCCTCCTGCCCTCGCGAAAGAAGCAAGGAGACAACTGAATGGTAGCGACAATCACCCAGGACGCCCCACCTCGGCGCGGCCTGTGGCTCAGCATGGGCTCGCTCCTGCTGTGCCTGTTCCTGGCGGCGATCGACCAGACCGTGGTGGCCACGGCCACCCCGACCATCGTGGGCGAGCTGAACGGCCTTGAGAGCGTGTCGTGGCTGGTCACGGCGTTCTCCCTCACCTCCGGCATCGTCGCCCCCCTCTACGGCAAGCTCAGCGACATGTACGGCCGCCGCACCCTCTACCTGTCGGCCATCGCCCTGTTCCTCGCCGGCTCGGCCCTGTGCGGGCTCGCCCAGACGATGCCCGAGCTCATCGCCTTCCGCGCCTTCCAGGGCCTCGGCGCCGGCGGCCTCATGGTGCTGACCATGACGATCGCGGCCGACATCACCACCCCGCGCGAACGCGCCAAGTTCCAGGGCCTGTTCGGCGCGGTCATCGGCGTGGCCGCCGTCGCCGGTCCCGTCATCGGCGGCTACCTCACCGAGCACATCTCCTGGCGCTGGATCTTCTACATCAACCTGCCGCTCGGCGCGGTCGCGCTGGCCGTGGCGTTCGCCGTGCTCAAGCTGCCGCGCCGCACGTCGCCCCACCGGATCGACTGGCCGGGCGCCGCGCTGATCTCCGGCGTGCTCACCTGCCTGACGCTGCTGGCCTCCTGGGGCGGCACCACCTACGCCTGGTCCTCGCCGGTCATCCTCGGGCTCGGCGCGGGGGCGGTCCTGCTGACCGTGCTCTTCGTGCTGGCCGAACGCCGGGCCGAGGAGCCGGTGCTGCCGCTCGGGCTGTTCCGCGACCGGTCGTTCACGATCGCCACGGCGACCATCGTGCTCATGGCGACCGGGATGGTCGGGGCGGCCACCTTCCTTCCCCTGTACCTGCAGCTGGCCGCCGGGGCCAGCGCGTCGAACTCCGGGTTGCTGCTGCTTCCCCTGATGGCGGGCATGATCGTCTCGTCGTCGGTCGCCGGGCGGGTGGTGACCAGGCTCGGGACGTACAAGTGGGTCGTGGTGACGGGGGCGGCGCTCGCGACGGTGGCCGGGTTCCTGTTCTCGACCATGGGGCTCGGGACCGGCGCGTTCACCTCGGGGGCGTACATGGTGCTGTTCGGGGCCGGGCTCGGCATGGTGCTGCAGAACCTCATGCTGGCCGCCCAGACCAGCGCGCCCGCCGCCGACCGGGGCGCGGCGACCTCGGCGGTCTCCTTCGCCAGGAACGTGGGCGGCGCGGTCGGGGTGGCGATCCTCGGCGGCGTCTTCACCGGCCGGCTCGGGCTGGGGCAGGCGGCTCTCGACACCGCCGCCGTGGGCACGATGCCCGAGTCCGTACGGCTGGCGTTCGCCGACGCGATCGGCGGGGTGTTCGCGTGGGTGACGCCGATCATGCTGCTGGGCGTCGTGCTCCTCGCGTTCCTGAAGGACACCGGCCTCCAGCACAAGGGCTGACGCGTTCCCCGGGACCGGCCGGGTTTGCCTGCCGGACCTGGGGACCGTTTCGCCACCCATCGACCGAAATTTCACCACTAAGTTGCATCAGCGGTTGAGTGTCGGGAAGATGCAGATTCTGCGACAGTCGGCGGATGGGGGAGCAATGCGGCGAGTCGCCTATGGCCTGATGGCGCTGGCCGTCGCCGCCGCGCTCACCGCGTGCTCGGCCGCGTCCGGGGACCAGGCCGAGCCCGCGCACGACGGCCCGACCGGCTCCCAGCAGCCGGAAGCCGCCCCCCGCCAAGGTCAGAACCTCGTCTTCTACGCCGACGGCGAACAACGCCAGGCCCTGGACGCCGTCAAGAACGCCGGTGGCACCGTCGTCGCCGAGTATCCCAAGCTCGGCTACGTACTGACCGAGGGCGGCGGCGACAAGTACGCCGAGACCCTGGGCGCGAACCGGGCCATCGTCGGCGTCTCACCCGACCGCCGCATCGGCTCCACCTCCTCCTACGCCGCCCGCGCCGCGCGCGGCGGCTTCCCCGACGCCCAGTCCTTCACCAAGGGCACCTCGCAGGAGCCGCTCGCCCACCTGCAGTGGGACATGAAGATGATCGGCGCCGACCGCGCCCACGCCAAGGCCCCCGGCAGCAAGAAGGTCCTGGTCGGCGTCATCGACACCGGCATCGACGGCAAGCACCCCGACATCGCCCCCAACTTCGACCGCGAGCTCAGCCGCAACTTCGTCACCGACCGGCCCAAGGACGAGCACGGCGAGACGCTGGACGGCCCCTGCGAGGCCACCTCCTGCAAGGACCCGGTCGACGAGGACGACGACGGCCACGGCACCCACGTGGCCAGCACCATCGCCTCCCCGATCAACGGCATCGGCATCGCCGGCGTCGCCCCCGGCGTGCGGCTGGTGAGCATCAGGGCGGGCCAGGACTCCGGCTTCTTCTTCCTCAAGCCCAGCCTCGACGCCCTCACCTACGCCGCCGACATCGGCGTGGACGTCGTCAACATGAGCTACTACGTCGACCCCTGGCTGTTCAACTGCGCCGCCAACACCGCCGACAGCAGGAAGGAACAGCTCGAACAGCAGGCCGTCATCGTCGGCATGCAGCGCGCGCTCGACTACGCCCGCGGCAAGGGCGTCACGCTCATCTCCGCGCTCGGCAACGGCTCGTCCGACCTCGGCCACCCCGCCACCGACAAGGACAGCCCCGGCTACCCGCGCGGCGACGAGAAGACCCGCAAGGTCGACAACACCTGCCTGAACGTGCCCGCCGAGTCGAAGGGCGTGATCTCGGTCTCGGCCGTCGGCCCCTCGGGACGCAAGGCCATCTACAGCGACTACGGCATCGAACAGGCCGACCTGTCGGCCCCGGGCGGCGACGTGCTGGACGGCAGGGGCGCCGTGGCCACCAGGTCGATCCTGGCCGCCGCCCCCGAGCACGTGCTCAAGGCGGGCGGCAGGCTCGACGCCTCAGGCAAGCCCAAGGGCGCCGACGTCGTGCAGGACTGTCACAAGGGCGTCTGCTCCTACTACCAGTATCTCGACGGCACCTCCATGGCCGCCCCGCACGCCACCGGCGTGGCCGCCATCCTGATCAGCCGCTTCGGCAAGCCGGGCGCCGGCGGCCTCACCCTCGACCCCGCCACGGTCGAGGACCTGCTCTACAAGACCGCCGACCACAGGCCCTGCCCCACCCCCCGCGCCTACGTCTACAAGATGTACGGCGAGACCGAGACCCACCAGTGCGAAGGCGACCAGGCCAGGAACGGCTTCTACGGACACGGCCTCGTCGACGCCTGGAAGGCCGCCACCTTCGAACCATGATGTACCGCCTGATCGCGGACGCCGTGATGGTGGTGCACTTCGCCTTCCTCGCCTACCTGGCCGTGGGCGGCTTCATCGCCTGGAGGTGGCGGCGCACGATCTACGCCCACCTCGCGGTAGTCTGCTGGGGCCTGATCTCGATCACCACGGGCGTCGAATGCCCACTGACCGTCGCCGAGAGCTGGGCCCGCCATCACGCCGGACTCGCGGGCCTGCCGCCGAGCGGCTTCATCGACCACTACATCGAGGGCGTCGTCTACCCGGAACCGTACACGAACTTGGTACGCCTGGGACTCGCCGTTCTCGTGTTGTTCTCCTACGTCGGGTACGTTCTCCGTCGTCAGTGACTGCCAAGTGGTCTGTACCAATTAAGGTAGGACTCGTGACTCGTCGCGCGAAAATCGTCTGCACCCTAGGCCCAGCCACTTCGTCCAAGGAACGCCTCCGTGAGTTGATCTCAGCGGGCATGGACGTGGCACGGTTCAACCTCAGCCATGGCGATCATGACATGCACAGAGAGGTCTACGACCGGGTCAGGGAGGTGGCGGCCGACCTCGGCCGCGGCGTAGGCGTGCTCGCCGACCTGCAGGGCCCCAAGATCCGTGTCGGCACCTTCGAGGAAGGCCCGGTCCGCCTCGGCTTCGGCGACGTCTTCACCATCACCACCGAAGACGTCCCCGGAGACCGCGAGCAGGTCTCGACCACCTACAAGGGCCTGCCCGGCGACGTGCGGCCCGGTGACACGATCCTGGTCGACGACGGCCGCCTCGTCCTGGAGGCCACCCGCGTCGACGGCGACCGCGTCACCACCCGCGTCGTCATCGGCGGCATGATCTCCAACAACAAGGGCCTCAACCTCCCCGGCATCAACGTCAGCGCCCCCGCCCTCACCGACAAGGACGAAACCGACCTGCGCTGGGCGCTGCGCACCGGTTTCGACATGATCGCCCTGTCCTTCGTCCGCCGCCCGTCCGACGCCGACGTGGTGCGCAACATCATGGAGCAGGAGGCCGTGCGCCTCCCGCTGCTCGCCAAGATCGAGAAGCCGCAGGCCGTCGAGCGCCTGCCCGAGATCGTCGAGGCCTTCGACGGCATCATGGTCGCCCGCGGCGACCTCGGCGTCGAGCTGCCCCTGGAGCAGGTGCCGATCGTCCAGCGGCGCATCATCGAGCTGTGCCGCGAGAAGGCCCGCCCGGTCATCGTCGCCACCCAGATGCTCGACTCCATGATGAACGCCCCGCGCCCCACCCGCGCCGAGGCCAGCGACGTCGCCTACGCCGTCATGGACGGCGCCGACGCCGTCATGCTGTCCGGCGAGACCTCGGTCGGCAGCTACCCGATCGAGTCCGTCTCCACCATGGACCGCATCGCCTGCGCCGCCGAGAAGGCGTCCCTGCACGCGACCCACAGCCTGGAGCGCCTGCCGGAGACCACCGGCGGAGCCATCGCCAGGGCCGCGGCCGAGGTCGGCGCGATCGTCGGCGCCAAGGCGCTGATCGCGTTCACGATGTCCGGCGAGACCGCCCGCCGCCTGGCCCGCTACCGCTCGCCGATCCCGCTGCTGGCCTTCACCTCGGCCACGCACGTGCGCGGGCAGCTCTCGCTGACGTGGGGCGTGGAGACGTTCCACGTGCCGTTCGTCCACCACACCGACGACATGGTCCGCCAGGTGGAGGCGTCCCTGCTGTCACTGGGCCGCCTGGAGAAGGGCGACAAGGTCGTCATCGTGGCCGGCTCGCCCCCCGGCACCCCGGGCAGCACCAACGCCCTCCGCGTCCACACCATCGGCTCCGCCGTCTCCCACGCGAATTGACCCTTCCGTGAGTTCGCAGCCCGGAAGCGTCCGGGTGAAGCCTCCGTCCACCGGCGCGTTCCGCCGGTGGGTGAAGCCTCCGTCCGTGGTGCGTTTCCGCAGGTGGGTGGAAGCCTGTGTCCGCCGGCGCGCTTCCGTCGGCGCGCGGTGAGGCCGTCCATTCGGTACGGCTTCGCCTGGTCA
>JABFVJ010000430.1 GCA_013362835.1 Nonomuraea sp.
CTCATCCCCCACATCACGGTCACGCTCCAGAACCTACAACCCCGATCTCACCCGGGTGAGACGGCGGCCGGGGTGAGGCCGGGTCGTGCCCCTCCGCGTGAGGATCGGGTCATGCCCCAGCCGACCACCTACGAGATCGTGATCCGCGGCCGGGTGAGCGACCGGCTGCTGTGGCCGCTCCTCGACGACTTCACCATCGACCACGCGAACGACGGCGTCACCCGCCTGGTCGGCACCATCGGCGACCCCGCGCACCTGCACGGGGTCCTCACCCACCTGACCTCGGTCAACACCGAGGTGATCTCCATCCTGGCGCTGAACGCCATCGGACGAAGGGAAACGACCATGGAATCCCGGCAGCGGAACACCACGACGAACGGCGACGAGACGACGACGGGCCGCGAGACGGCGGGCGACGGGACGATGCGGGCGATCGTGCAGCACGGTTACGGCTCGCTCGGCGTCCTGCGCCCGGGTCGCCTCCCCCGGCCGCGGATCACGGGCGACCAGGTGCTGCTGCGCGTGCACGCGGCCGGCCTCGACCGCGGCACGTGGCACGTGATGTCGGGCCGGCCGTACCTGATCCGCCTCGGCTTCGGCTTCCGGGGGCCGCGGCGGCCGGTGCCCGGCCGGGACGTCGCCGGCACGGTCGTCGCGGTCGGCCCGGCGGTGACCAGGTTCTCCGTCGGCGACGAGGTGTTCGGGGTCGCCCCGGGCTCCTTCGCCGAGTACGCCGTCGGCCCGGAGGGCAAGCTGGTCCGCAAGCCGGAGAACCTGACCTTCGAGCAGGCCGCCGCCCTCCCGGTCTCGGGCGTCACCGCCCTGCGCGCCGTGTGCGACGTCGGCCGCGTCCAGCGGGGGCAGAAGGTGCTGATCACCGGCGCGTCCGGCGGCGTCGGCAGCTACGCCGTGCAGCTCGCCAAGGCCGCCGGGGCGGAGGTCACCGGCGAGTGCGGCCCGGCGAAATCCGACCTGGTGCGGTCGCTCGGCGCCGACCACGTCCTCGACTACACCCGCGACGACTTCGCCGACGGCGTCCACCGCTACGACCTGATCGTCGACATCGCGGGCAACCCGCCCCTGTCGCGGCTGCGCCGCGCGCTCACGCCCACCGGGACGGTCGTCTTCGTCGGCGGCGAGGAGGGCGGGATCGTGACGGGCGGCATGGGCAGGCAGCTACGGGCCCTGGTCCTGTCACGCTTCATCCGGCAGCGGCTGGCCGGTTTCGTCCCCAAGGAGAGCGCGGACAACCTCGAACGGCTCACCGCCCTCGTCGAGGCGGGCACGGTCACGCCGGCCCTCGACCGGACGTACGCGCTGGACCGGGTGCCGGAGGCCATGCGCCACCTCATCGCGGGCAAGGCGCGGGGCAAGATCGTCATCACCGTCTGAGCGGGGCCGGCGTCGGGATCACCCAGGGGGGCACGATCGACGCCGGGCGGGTCGGCGCGCCCCCGTAGCCAAGAGATGTTCACGGCGGGGTGAACGTACCGGCTGCCCGAGGGCGGCCCACCGCGCGGGCGGGAAGACCGGCATTCATGGCAGACCTTCCCTTTCATGACCGGGCGGACTTCGACGCCGCGGACCACGGTTTCCTGGCCGCGCTCAGCCCCGCGGTGGTCAGGACGGCCGACGGCCGTCTCGTGTGGGACAACGACTCCTACGCCTTCCTCGACCAGGAGTGCCCCGACACCGCCCATCCCAGCCTGTGGCGGCAGGGACAGCTCTGCGCCAAACAGGGCCTGTACGAGGTGACCGACGGCGTCTACCAGGTACGCGGCCTGGACCTGTCGAACATGACCCTCATCGAGGGCGACACCGGCGTCATCGTCATCGACCCGCTGCTGTCCACCGAGTGCGCGGCCGCCGCGCTCAAGCTCTACCGCGACCAGCGCGGCGACCGCCCGGTCACCGCCGTGATCTACACCCACTCCCACGCCGACCACTTCGGCGGGGTGCGCGGCGTCACCGACGGCAGCGTGCCGATCCTCGCGCCGGCCGGGTTCATGGAGCACGCGGTGGCGGAGAACGTCTACGCGGGCACCGCCATGAACCGCCGCGCCACCTACATGTACGGCCCGGCCCTCGACCGCTCCCCGGAAGGCCAGATCGGCTGCGGCCTGGGCATGACCACCTCGACGGGGACGGTCTCCCTCATCCCGCCGACCAAGGACATCACGCACACGGGCCAGGAGGAGACGCTCGACGGCGTACGCCTGGTCTTCCAGCTCACCCCCGGCACCGAGGCGCCTTCGGAGATGAACTTCCTCATCCCCGACCGGCGGGCGCTGTGCATGGCCGAGAACGCCACGCACAACCAGCACAACATCCTCACGCTGCGCGGGGCGGTGGTCCGCGACACGCGTACGTGGGCGCGTTACCTCACCGAGGCGATCGCCCTGTTCGCCGACGAGGCCGACGTCGCCTTCGCCTCCCACCACTGGCCCACCTGGGGCAGGGAGAACATCGTCACCTTCCTGTCGCAGCAGCGCGACATGTACGCCTACATGCACGACCAGACCCTGCGCATGATGAACAAGGGCATGACCGGCACCGAGATCGCCGAGGCCATGCGCATGCCGCCCGCCCTGGAGCAGGCGTGGAACACCCACGGCTACTACGGCTCGGTCAGCCACAACGTCAAGGCCATCTACCAGCGCTACCTCGGCTGGTTCGACGGCAACCCGGCGCACCTGTGGGAGCACCCGCCGGTCGAGCAGGCCCGCCGCTACGTCGAGTGCATGGGCGGCCGCGAGGGTGTCCTGTCCTACGCCCGCCGCTACATGGACGACGGCGACCTGCGCTTCGCCGCGACCCTGCTCAACCACGCCGTCTTCGCCGACGACACCGACAGCCGGGCGCGCTCCATGCTCGCCGAGGTCTACACCCGGCTCGGCCACGGCTCCGAGAACGGCACCTGGCGCAACTTCTACCTGGTCGGCGCCATGGAGCTGACCGGCGACGTCGTACCGGCGAACCTGGACACCACCTCGCCGGAGATGCTCGACGCCCTGACGCTGGACCAGATCTTCGACTCCCTCGCCATCCGCGTCGACGGGCCAAGGGCGTGGAACGAGAGCCTGTCCATCGACTGGCAGCTGACGGACGCGAACCAGCGCCATCGCACCACGTTGTCCAATGGCGCGCTCGTCCAGCAGTCGGACCCGCCCCCGCAGCCGGTGGACCTGACGCTCACGCTCACCAGGCCGCGGCTGCTCGGCCTGCTCGCGGGCGAGGCCGCCGACGGCATCCAGCACGAGGGCGACATGAACGTGCTGAGCCGCCTGACGGCCGTGCTGGACGACCCGGTGCCCGCGTTCGCGATCGTCACTCC
>JABFVJ010000048.1 GCA_013362835.1 Nonomuraea sp.
GCTCCTCCGGCGCGTTCGACCGTACGGGCTCCTCCGGTGGCTTCGACCGTACGGACTCGTTCCAGGCGGGGGCCGGCCCCTTGCGCGGGGGTGATCGGGAGCCGTTCGCCGACGCGCCGCCCGCGCCGCCGACCGCGCCGATGCCCGCCTACGGGCACCCGTCGTTCGACGCCGTGCCGCCCGCGCCCGAGCCGTCGTCGTGGTTCAGCTCGACGCCCACGCACTCGGGGGAGCTGCCCGCGCCACCGGCCGCGCCGAACCCCTTCCCGCCGGAGAACTCGTTCCCGTCGCAGAACCCCTTCCCGTCGCAGAGCCCGTTCCCGTCGGACAACTCGTTCCTGTCGGAGGACCCGTTCCCGTCGAGCCCCTCGTACCCGTCGTTCGCCACCGGCCCGCAGCCGGCCGCGCCGCCGCCGTCCCCGAACGAGTTCCTGCCGATCTTCGCCTCGGTCGAGGAGAGCAGCTGGTTCAGCAAGTCGGCGCCCACCGCCGACCGGCGCGATCCGGCCTGGTCATCGCCCGCCGACCAGGGCTGGCAGGCCGCGACCACGGCGGCGGAACCGGCCAAGAACGGCACCACGAACTCCGGCTTGCCGAAGCGCACGCCGAGAGCGAACCTGGTACCGGGTACCGCTGTCCCTCAGCCGCCGCCCGCACCCGTTCCTCCGCTGTCCCCAGACCGGCTGCGTAACAGGCTGGCCAGCTACCAGCAGGGCGTGCGCAAGGGCCGCGCCGAGCTCGAGGAGGATTGATGAAGGAATTGAGCCAGGCGGCCAGGGACGTCAACTGGCTGGTCAGCGCGTTCGTCGACGAGGTGCCCGGCGTCGCGCACGCCGTGGTCGTCTCCGCCGACGGCCTGCCCATGGCCTTTTCCCGCGGTTTCCCGAAGGACCGCGCCGACCAACTGGCCGCGATCGCGGCCGGATTGATCAGCCTCACCCAGGGCTCGGCCCGGGTCTTCGAGGGCGGCAGCGTCACCCAGACCCTGGTGGAGATGCAGCACGGCCTGCTGCTGGTGATGTCGATCAGTGACGGCTCGTGCCTGGCGGTGCTGGCCGCGCCCGACTGCGACATGGGCCTGGTCGCGTACCAGATGACGATTCTGGTCGAGCGCGCGGGACAGGTGCTGACACCCGCCGTACGCGCGGAGCTGTCTTCCGCGCGCCCCTGGTGATGGGAGTGGACGTTGGCATCGTGGCATGACGGGGAGCCGGAGCCCGAGCGCAGCTCGCTGGTGCGCATGTACGCCGTCACCGGCGGCAGGACGGCGCCGCGTACCAAGCTGGCCATGGAGGCGCTGGTCTCGTCGGCGACCTCGGCGCAGCTCGGCCCGACCTACACCCGCGAGTACCGGGCGATCAGCGAGCTGTGCCGGCAGGTGCGGTCGGTGGCGGAGATCTCCGCGATGCTGGCGGTGCCGCTCGGCGTCGCCCGCGTGCTGGTCGCCGACATGGAGGCCGACGGGCTGGTCAAGGTCTACCAGCCGCAGCTGGAGGCCGGGCTCCCCGACCGCGGCCTGCTCGAAAGGGTCCTGAGTGGTCTTCGGCGACTCTAGCGGCCCGCTGCTCACCTCGGCGAAGATCGTCGTGGCGGGCGGGTTCGGCGTAGGGAAGACCACGTTCGTGGGGGCGGTGTCGGAGATCGTGCCGCTGACCACCGAGGCCGTGATGACCGACGCGTCGGCCGGCGTCGACGACCTGGCCCACACACCCGGCAAGTCCACCACCACGGTCGCCATGGACTTCGGCCGCGTCTCCCTCGACCGCGACCTGATCCTCTACCTCTTCGGCACCCCCGGCCAGCACCGCTTCTGGTTCATGTGGGACGACCTGGTGCGGGGCGCGATCGGCGCCGTCGTGCTGGTGGACACCCGCCGCCTGGCCGACAGCTTCCCGGCGGTCGACTACTTCGAGGACACCGGCCTGCCGTTCGTCGTGGGCCTGAACGGCTGGGACGGCGAGTTCCCGCACGTGGAGAGCGAGGTGCGCGAGGCACTCACCCTCTCACCCCAGGTGCCCCTCGTACGCACCGACGCCCGCGCCCGCCAGTCGGTCAAGAACACCCTCATCACGCTGGTCGAGCACGCCCTCAGCGCACGCTCTCACTGAGCGGTCCACCAGTACGCGGCCACCAGCTCGGCGACCAGCGTCTCGGTGAGCAGGGCCACGTCGGGATCGTCGTCGTGGACGTAGCGGATCGCGGCCGTGGCGTCCTTGACCTCGGCGCCCACCGAGATCACGGTCGAGCCGCGCTCGCGGACCCAGTCCATGGCCTGCTCGTCGTAGCGGGAGCCGGGGAAGAGCAGGGCGCGGTAGTCGAGGGTCTTGGTGAGGTAGACGTCCACGTGCGACCAGTCGCCCGCCTCGCAGGCGTCGGCCGGGCGGCGCGGGCCCTCCCTGAACATCAGCGCCGACTGCTCGGCCGACGACAGGCGTTCGGCGGGGGCGACGGTGTAGACGCCGTGGGGGCCGTCGAGCAGCTCCATGGTGAGCGGGAGCCATTCGTCGCGGCGGTCCAGGAGGTCCTGGGTGGCCTCGGCCGTACGGGTGAGCAGGGCCGGGAGGTCGTGCCGCGCCTGGGTGAGCCGGGTTTCGAGCGCGAGGAGCAGGGCCAGGGTGTGCTGGAACGTCCGGCAGGCGACGCCGCCGCGCTCCTCGCCCGCGCCCATGGGGATCACCAGGTCGGCCGGCTCGGTGACGGGCGAGCCGGGCACGTTGGTGATCGCGGCCACGTACGAGGGGCCGCCGGCGTAGCGGGCGAGGGCGTCGAGGGTCTCGCGGCTCCCGCCGGTGGCCGAGATCGGCACCACCAGCGTGTCCCGGCCGGCCGGGTAGGTCGCGGCGGCCGAGGCGTAGTCGGCGTACGCGTCCACGCCGGCGGCGCGCAGGCGCAGGGCGGCCACGCCGGCGGCGTAGCGGGAGCTGCCCATGCCGAGGAACAGCACCCGCCGGATGTCGCCGGGCAGCTCGCCGAAGGGGTCGGACGCGCGCAGCCCGTCGGCCAGCGCGGCCAGGGCGTCGGGCTTGGCCTCCAGGTCGGCCAGGTAGTGCTCGGAATTCACTGAAAATTCTCCTCGGGATACCAGGTGCGCAGGACGCCCATGGGGGCGTAGCGCCAGCGGGGCAGGTGGCGGGCGGCGTAGATGAGCTCGCGGCATTCCTGCTCGACCTCGAACGGGCGGATCAGGGTCTCGTCCAGCAGGTCCGGCCTGCCCTTCTCCGCCAGACGCCTACGGTAGGCGGCCAGCAGGCCGTCGCGCGCCTTGGCCGCCCAGGCGGCGGCCTGGCCGGGCGGGGTGCCCCTGCGCTTGATCGCGACCTGGGCCACGTGCTCCAGGCTGGTGCCGAGCTGGGCGACGTCCCGGGCGGCGGGCTGCCGGGCGGCGGGGTCGGCGACGGTGGGGTTGCCGTCGAAGTCGATCACGGCGTACCCGTCGCGCCACTTGAGGATCTGACCCACGTGCAGGTCGCCGTGGATCCTGATCGCCGGGCTCGTGACGCCCGCCTTCAGCGGCTCCAGCTCGTGGCGCAGGGCGGACTCCCTGGTGGCCAGCCATGCGCCGTCGGGGCCGTCGGTCAGGGCGAGCGCCTCCGCGAGCGCCGCCCGCGCCCGCGCGGCGGGGTCGTCGTCGACGGCGGGAGCGGCGGGCAGCCCGGCGAGGGCCACGTGCAGGTCGGCGGCGAGTCTGCCCAGCTCGGCGGCGAACTCGGTACGGCCGGCCGCGGCCTCGTCCACGCACCACTCCCACCCGTCGCGGGCCTCAGGAAGGTAGCCGGTCACCAGCGCGAGCAGCTCCTCGCCGGTGTCCGACAGCCGCGTCAGAGCCAGGTAAGGGGGCGCGGTGTCGTTGAAGCCCACGTCAACGAGGTGCGCGAAAATCTCGGGCGTGGGGTGGGGGAGCGGGACCGGCGGGGTCAGCCACTTCACGACCACGCGTTCGTCCACCACGACGGAGTAGTTCGTCTGGTCCACGTGATCGCCGAAATCACGCTCAGTGGGGACCCCAGTGTGGCGATCTCCGGCATCGTGCGAGAAAGTGGGCAGCGCGCGGAAGCGGCGCACCGCCAGAGGCGGGGGCACCTCACCTCCCAGCAGCGTCAGAAGTGCGGCCGTGAAGCCGCGATCTCGGGACGTGAGGGGGGTCTCACCGAGCGAGATCAGCCGGCTGGTTATTGAATCCCAATTCAAGAGCTGGACCAAACTTCCTGGTAGCAATGTCGGGAAAAGTCTTGCTCATGTTGATTTCTGCTGCAACACTCCTGCTCTGGTCTGCGATGTCCAGTTAAGGTCGCGCGACCCTCAACCCTCAGCACATCAGAAGGAGTAGCGGCCGTGTCCCGTACCCGGTTCACCCGTCGTCTTCCGGCCGCCGTGGCGGTGGCCGGCCTCGCGCTAGCCGTCGCGGCGTGCGGCGGTGAGTCGTCGACCAGCTCAGACGGCACGACCGCGGCCAAGGCCGACCAGCTTCAGCCCAACGCCGACCTGTCGAAGCAGTCGCTCCAGGTCACGGTCTGGGACGGTTACACGCCCAAGGAGCTGCCCGAGAAGGTCAAGTCGCAGCTCAAGGTCAAGGACATGAAGATCGGCCTGCACGCCACCAACGAGGAGGCGATGGCCAAGCTGACCGCCTCCGGCGACAGCGGCATCGACGTGGCCTTCGTGTCCGGCCAGTACGCCCAGGCGCTCAACGCCCAGGGCCTGCTGGAGCCGATCCACGCCGAGCTGATCCCCAACCTGGCCAACCTCTACCCCGAGGCCACCCAGCTCTCCTACGACAAGGGCAACAAGTACTCGGTCCCCTACACCTGGGGCACCACTGGCATCTGCTACCGCAGCGACCTGGTCAAGGAGGTGCCGAAGAGTTGGAACGCTCTTCTCAAGCCTCCTGCGTGGGCCGAGAAGAAGGTCACCATGATGACCACCGAGCGCTGGCTGGCCCTGCCCGCCCTCAAGGCGCTCGGCTACTCGGTCAACACCGAGAAGGACGAGGAGATCGAGAAGGTCAAGGAGCTGCTCGTCTCCCAGAAGCCCCACCTGCTGGCCTACGACGACGTCACGTTCGGCGACAAGCTGAAGTCCGGCGAGGCGATCATGGTCGAAGCGTGGGACGGCTGGTGCCCGACCACGGACGAGAAGCAGAACATCAAGTTCGTGGTGCCGGATGAGGGTAGCGACCTCTGGGTGGACACCATGGTGATCATGAAGACCTCCAAGAACAAGGAGGCCGCGCACGCGTTCATCAACATGATCCTCGACCCGGAGACCCACCGCTGGGCGGCCGAGAACATCAACTACAAGGTTCCCAACAAGGCCGCCATGGACAAGGTCACCATCGCCAAGGGCTCGCTGCTCGACATCAAGCCGGCCGAGCTGCTCAACGGCGAGTCGATCATCGACCTGGGGCAGGCGTCGACGAAGTTCACCCGCCTGTCGCAGGAAATCACGGCCGGATAGTCGTTGGTGCAGTGAAATCTGAGGTCAAGGCCCGGCCGGCGTCCCGCAGGGGACGCCGGCTGGGCGCGTTCGTCTTCCTGTCGCCCGGCCTGGCCTACCTGGTCGTGTTGTTGCTGGTGCCGCTCGCGCTGGTGCTCAGCTACACGGTCTTCCAGCGTGGCCGGTTCGGCGGCGTCATCTACGAGTTCACCGGCGAGAACTTCGAGCGCCTGTTCGACTCGCTCTATCTCGGCGTCGTCGGCGACTCGCTGAAGATCGCGGCCATCACGACGCTGATCGCGCTGCTGCTCGGCTACCCGACGGCCTACCTGATCGCCCAGCTCCCCCCGAAGTGGAAGACGATCGCGCTGGTGGCGATCGTCCTGCCCTTCTGGACGAACTTCATCATCCGCGTCTACGCGTGGATCATCATGCTCAGCGGCCCCGGGCTGATCAACTCGCTGTTCGGCACGAAGATGGAGCTGCTCTACAACCAGGGCACGATCGTCACCGGGCTGCTCTACTCGTACCTGCCGCTGATGGTGCTGCCGTTGTACGCCACGATCGAGAAGCTCGACCCGCAGCTGCGCGAGGCGTCGGCGAACCTCGGGGCGTCGGCGTTCACCACGTTCAGGAAGGTGACGCTGCCGCTCACGGTCCCGGGCGTGCTGACGGGGTCGATGTTCGTGTTCGTGCCGAGCTTCGGCAACTTCGTCATCCCCGAGATGCTCGGCGGCAGCAAGTCGATCATGGTGGGCAACCTGATCCGCAACCAGTTCCTGTCGGCGCGCGACTGGCCGTTCGGGTCGGCGCTCGCGCTGGCGCTCATCGCGGTGCTGATCGTGCTGCTGCTCGTCCAGGCGTGGGCGGCCCGCCGTGCGTAGATCCAGACTCCTGTACGTGCCCTTCTGGGCCACCTACGCCTTCCTGTACGTGCCGATCATCGTCCTGGTCGTCATGTCGTTCAACTCCGGCAAGTCCGCCTACACCTACGAGGGCTTCAGCCTGAAGTGGTACGGCGAGCTGGCCCGGGACGAGAAGATCAGAGAGGGCCTGGTCAACACGCTGATCGTGGCCACCGGCTCGACGGTCATCGCCACCGTGCTCGGCACGCTGCTGGCCGTCGGCCTGGCCAGGCACACCAGGTCGAAGACCCTCGACGCGGTCGCGCTGATGCCGGCCGTGCTGCCCGACCTCGTGCTCGCGATCGGCCTGCTGCTGTTCTACGGCATGGTCGACATGACGCTCGGCCTGCACTCGGTGATCCTCGCGCACGCCCTGTTCTCGATGGCGTTCGTCGCGGCCGTGGTGCGCACCCGGCTCAGCGGCGCCGACACCTCCCTGGAGGAGGCGTCGCGTGACCTGGGGGCCGGGCCGGTGGTCACGTTCATGAAGATCACGCTGCCGCAGCTCACGCCGGGCATCGTCGCGGGCGCGCTGCTGGCGTTCACGCTGTCGCTGGACGAGTTCGTGATCGCCTTCTTCACGATCGGCAACGCCGAGCCGACGCTGCCGATCGTCATCTACTCAATGGTTCGATTCGGGGTGACCCCGAAGATCAACGCGCTGGCCGCGATCCTGCTCCTCGTGAGCTTCACGGCGGTGATCGCCGGGCAGCGGATGACCAAGATCGGGGAGTCACGTGCTCAGGATTGACGGGATCACCCGCAGGTTCGGTGACGTCACCGCGCTCGACGGGGTCTCGCTGGAGATCGGCCAGGGCGAGTTCTTCGCCCTGCTCGGCCCCTCGGGCTGCGGCAAGACCACGCTGCTGCGCATCATCGCCGGGTTCGAGTCGCCCGACGCCGGCACGGTCACGCTCGACGGCGAGGACCTGCTGGCCAAGCAGCCCAACCGGCGGCCGATCAGCCTCATGTTCCAGTCGTACGCGCTGTTCCCGCACATGACCGTGGCCAAGAACGTGGCGTACGGGCTGGAGCGCGAGAAGCTGCCGCGGCAGGAGATCAAGAAGCGCGTCGGCGAGGTGCTGGAGACCGTGGGGCTGTCGGCGCACGCCGGGCGCAAGCCCGCGCAGCTGTCCGGCGGGCAGCGGCAGCGCGTGGCACTCGCCCGCTCGATCGTCAAGCGGCCCCGCCTGCTGCTGCTCGACGAGCCGCTGTCGGCCCTGGACAAGAAGGTCCGGGCGGACATGCAGCTCGAACTCAAGCGGCTGCAGCACGAGGTCGGCATCACGTTCGTGGTCGTCACCCACGACCAGGAGGAGGCCATGTCGCTGGCCGACCGCATCGCGGTCTTCGACAGCGGCACCGTGCGCCAGGTCGACGCCCCCGTCGCCCTGTACGAGCGCCCGCGCTCACCGTTCGTGGCCGACTTCGTCGGCGCCAACAACCTCTTCCACGGCGTCTTCAGCGGCCTCGACGGGATCAGGAGCGACGACTTCGGCATGCTGCCGGGCACGCCGCTCGAAGAGCCTGCCGCCGACACGAAGGCGCTGCTCGCCGTACGTCCCGAGAAGATCGAGCTGGCCGACGAGAGCGCGGCGCGGGGCCTGAAGGGCAGCGTCCTCGACGTCAGCTTCTACGGCGGCGTCTCGCACATCTCCATCGACGTGCCGGGACAGGCCAAGCCCGTGCTCGCCGCGGTGCAGGGGGCGAGCACGGTGCAGCCGGGAGCCAAGGTCAAGCTGCGCTGGGACGCCCAGGACGCCGTCATCATGGCGGTCGATCAGTGAGCCAGATCGTTGCCCGTCGCGGCGCGGGCGTACGACAGGATCAGCTCGGCCGCCTCGGCCGGGCCGATCAGCGGGTGCCGCGCCGTGATGCGGTAGCCGTAGGCGTCCTCCAGCGCGACCAGGTTGCGCGCGATGGTGACGGAGTCGGCGGTCAGCCGGAACACGCCGAGCGCGGCCCCCGTGTCCAGGATCGCCTGGTACATCGACACCTGGCGGTCGTAGAGCGAGGTGAGCAGCACGCCGTAGACGCGGTGGCGGCCGGCGGCGCCGCCGAGCTCGTTGAGCAGGCGTACGTCGGGGTCGAGCGGCCCGGTCGGCAACCCCGAGCGGATCGTGACGACCAGCTTCTCGACCGGGTCGGTGAAGTCGGCGAGACGGCGCATGCGCTGCTCGTAGAAACGTTCCATGCCCGCGTGCTGCGCCTCGACGAGCAGCTCGCCCAGGTCGGGGTAGTGGTAGAGCACGGCGCCGGAGGTCAGACCGGCCTCCTCGGCCACGTGCGAGAGCTGTACACCGTCGACCCCGTGGCGGATGATGGCTCGGCGTGCGGCCTCGATCAAGTCGATGCGCCGGTCACTACGGCTTTTGCGCTGGGCCACGACCACCACCCCCCGTTCGTTTGGTCACCATTCAGATCGGCCGTGACCATAGTGCACTTAACTTGCGCTTCACGCTAGATGAGTATTTGAATTCCTCTTCAATTTGACGAGTTCCCCCGGAGTTCACGATGTCTCTCACCATCCTGTTCATGCCTGAAAGCGCCTACGGGCCCACGAACAACTGCATCGGCGTCGGCGACATCCTCCGCCGCCGCGGTCACCGCGTCGTCTTCGCCGCGGAGTCGTCCTGGAAGGGCAAGCTGGAGGCGCTGGGCTTCGAGGAGGACCTCGTCGATCTCGCCCCGCCGGCCGAGGGCGCCGAGGAGCAGGACGCCGGCCAGTTCTGGAAGGACTTCATCCGCGAGACCGCGCCGGAGTACCGCAAGACCACGGCCGAGCAGCTGGAGACCGTCACCAAGCCCATCTGGGACTCGCTCATCGACGGCGCCAAGTACTGCGAGCCGCAGCTCAAGGCCATCATCGAGCGGGTGAACCCCGACGTGATCGTCGAGGACAACGTGATCACGTTCCCGGCGCTGCTCACGGCGGGCCGGAAGTTCGTCCGCATCGTCTCCTGCAACCCGCTGGAGGTGCGCGGCGAGAACGTCGCCCCGGTCTTCTCCGGCCTGCCCGCCGCCGACCGCTCCGAGTGGGACGCCTTCCGCGCCGAGTACGACCGCACCCACCGCGAGGTCTGGACCGCCTTCAACGAGTGGTGCGTCGAGCAGGGCACCGCCCCCCTGCCCGACCTCGACTTCATCCACGAGGGCGACCTGAACCTCTACGTCTTCCCCGAGATCCTCGACTACACCGACGCCCGCCCGCTCGGCCCGGCCTGGCACCGGCTCGACTCCTCGGTCCGCGAGACCGACGAGGACTTCACGCTGCCCTTCGAGCGCAACGAGGGCTCGCTGATCTACTTCTCGCTCGGCTCGCTCGGCTCCTCCGACGTGGAGCTGATGCAGCGGGTGATCGACGTCCTGGCCGGCACGCGGCACCAGTACATCGTCTCCAAGGGCCCGCTGCACGAGGAGATCAAGCTCGCCGACAACATGTACGGCGCCGAGTTCCTGCCCCAGACGAAGATCATCCCGATGTGCGACCTGGTCATCACGCACGGCGGCAACAACACCACCACCGAGGCGGCCCACTTCGGCAAGCCGATGATCGTGCTCCCGCTGTTCTGGGACCAGTACGACAACGCCCAGCGGGTGGACGAATTGGGCTATGGTGTCAGGCTTTCCACCTACACGTTCACCGACGAGGAGCTGACCGGGGCCGTGGAGCGCCTGCTCGGCGACACCGACATGCGCGCGAGGCTGGCGGCCGCGGGCGAGGAGATCCGCCGCCGCGACGGCCTGCGCAAGGCCGCCGACCTGATCGAACAGCTGGGCCAGTAGGGATTTCGAGGACTTCCATGCGTGAACTGATCAACCCCGCCACCGGGCTGCCGTGCGCCGAGATCCCGGACACGCCGGTCGCGGACGTGGCGGCGGCCGTACGGACCGCTCGTGGCGCGTACGAGGAGTGGGCGCGGACCACGCCCGCCGAGCGCCAGCGGCTGCTGCTGCGCCTCGCCGACCTGGTGGAGGCCGACGCCGAGGAGCTCACCCGGCTGGAGGTGGAGGAGACGGGCAAGCCGGCGGCGGTGTTCAGGGACGGCGAGCTGCCGTTCGCCGTCGACAACCTGCGCTTCTTCGCCGGGGCCGCCCGCTCCCTGGAGGGCTCGGGCGCCGGGGTGTTCAGCCCCGGCTACACCTCGGTGCTGCTGCGCCGTCCGGTCGGGGTGGTGGGGTCGATCGCGCCGTGGAACTTCCCGTTCGTGATGGCGGTGTGGAAGGTGGGCCCGGCCGTGGCCGCCGGCAACGCCGTCGTGATCAAGCCCGCCCCGCAGACCCCCCGTACGACGTTGCGCCTGGCCGAGCTGTTCGCCAAGGCGGGCGCGCCGGAAGGGCTCGTCCAGGCGGTCACCGGCGACGCCGAGGTCGGTCAGGCGCTGGTGACCGACCCGGGCGTGGACATGGTGAGCGTCACCGGGTCGACCGGCACCGGCCGGGCCGTGATGAGCGGCGCGGCGGCCACGCTCAAGCGGGTGCACCTCGAACTCGGCGGCAAGGCGCCGGCGCTGGTCTTCGAGGACGCCGACCTCGCCGAGACGGCCCGCGGCGTGGCCATGGGCGCCACGTACAACACCGGCCAGGACTGCACCGCCGCCACCCGCGTGTACGTCGCCCGCGAGGTCCACGACGAGACCGTCGAGGCGATCCGGGCAACTCTTGCCGACATCAGGGTGGGCGACCCGTGGGACCCCGCCACGGACATCGGCCCGCTGATCTCGGCCGCGCACCGCGAGCGGGTGCACGGCTTCGTCTCCCGCTCCGGCGGCCGGATCGTCCACGGCGGCGCGCCGATCGAGGGCCCCGGCTTCTTCTATCCGCCCACGCTTGTGACCGATGTCGCACAGGACAGCGAGATCGTTCAGGGTGAACTTTTCGGGCCGGTCCTCGTGGTGCTGCCGTTCGACGGCGAGGACGAGGCGGTCCGGCTCGCCAACGACACCCCCTACGGCCTCGCGTCGTCGGTGTGGTCGCGCGACGTGGCCAGGGCGATGCGCGTGTCCCACCGGCTCGACGTGGGCGTGACCTGGGTGAACGATCACCTGCCGATCGCCAGCGAGGCGCCGCACGGCGGCGTGAAGGGCAGCGGCTTCGGCAAGGACATGAGCCAGGAGGCGGTGCAGGAGTATTCGGTGACGCGGCACCTGATGGTCAAGCACGCGGCGCCCGCGGAGCGGGATTCGTTCCGGCCAGCCTGAAAACGTGTACGGCGATATGTCGCCCAAAGGCCAGCTTTGGGCGCATTTAGTGGGATATGTACGGTTGGCCGATCTGGTAGGGACTGTGTTCCAATTACCCAGCCGGACAGAATCCCATGCGCCACACGCGTGTCTGATTTCTTTCGAGCACGTACCGGCGAGAGGTTGCGAGAGTCAGTGAGGACGGAAAACCCCAGGCACACGAGGTCGGGGGAGTACACAGGCGGAAGGTTCCGGCTGGGGAACTGGCGTGTGCGTTCGAGGTTGATCGCGCTGATCCTCATCCCCACCATCGTGGGCGTGCTCCTCGCGGGCGTGCAGCTCGCCAACGCCATCGGCACGAGCTCCGAGTACCGCCGGCTGACCCAGGTCGCCGAGCTGGCCCAGAGCATCGGCGCGCTCAACCACGAGCTGGCCAGGGAACGCACGCTCACCGCGTGGTACGTCACCGACCAGTCCAAGGCCGGGCGGTTCGTCCAGCTCAAGACCCAGCGCGCGGCCGCCGACGCGGCCAAGAAGAAGGCGCTCGCCGCGGCCGCCTCCATCGACGCCGCGTACTCCGCGCGGGTGCGCCAGGGTGTCGAGAACATGCGGCGCTGGCTCGCCGGTCTCGACAGCCTCCGTACGTCGATGGTGGCCAAGGGCGTGCCGCCCCGAGCCGCGATCACCACGTACACGACCATGATCGGCGTCTTCTCCACGATCCAGGGCGACCTCGGCGCCGGCGTGAACGACGACGACCTCCAGGGTGACGTGGCCGCCCTCGGCTCGCTGCAGCGGGTCAAGGAAGAAGTCTCCAGGCAGCAGGCCATTCTGATGATCGCGCTCATCGAGCGTGAGCTGGACTACGACGACCTGTCGGAGTTCCTGGGCTCCTGGAGCCGCCAGCAGGCCGAGCTGACCGCCTTCCAGCAGGAGGCCGACCCCGCGGACCTCAAGGCGTACCAGCAGGGTCTGCGCGGGCCGGAGATCGACCGCGCCGACGCCATGCGCCAGCGCGCGCTCGCCCAGGTCCGCGAGTACAACCGGATCAAGGACCTCGACGTCACCTCCGCCCGCGACCTCAGCCGCTGGTACGACAGCACCACCCTCGCCGGCAACGCCATGCGCAAGATCGAGGACGGCCTCGCCACCAAGATCGTGAACCGGGCCCGCGAGCTGAGCGACACCGAGCAGCGCAACGCCATCATCTCCGGCGCGACCATCCTCGTCCTGCTGCTCCTCGTCCTGATCATCACCACCCGCGTGGCCGGCTCGCTGGTCCGCCCGCTGCGCCGGCTGCGCGCCGAAGCGCTCCAGGTGGCCACCACCCGGCTGCCCGAGACCGTCCGCATCCTGCGCGAGTCCGGCGAAGGCGCGCAGGTGCCCGAAGTGCCCTCCGTGGGCGTCAACACGCGGGACGAGATCGGTGAAGTCGCGCGGGCGTTCGACGAGGTCCACCGCGAGGCGCTCCGCCTGGCCGGCGACGAGGCCAAGCTGCGCGCCAACGTCAACGCCATGTTCGTCAACCTCTCCCGCCGCAGCCAGACGCTGGTCGAACGGCAGCTCCAGCTCATCGAGGGCCTGGAGCAGGGCGAGGAGGACGAGCAGCGGCTCGCGAACCTCTTCCGCCTCGACCACCTCGCCACCCGTATGCGCCGCAACAGCGAGAACCTCCTGGTCCTCGCCGGCCAGGAGGCCGCGCGCAAGTGGAGCGAGCCGGTCCCGCTCGTCGACGTCGCCCGCGCCTCGCTGTCGGAGGTCGAGAACTACGAGCGGGTGCAGATCAAGATCCCGTCCGGCACCCTGATCGTCGGCCCGGCCGTCACCGACGCCGTCCACCTGCTCGCCGAGCTGATCGAGAACGCCATCTCCTTCTCGCCCCGCGAGAGCAAGGTCGAGGTCGCCAGCATCCCCACCGAGAGCGGCGCGGTGCTCTCGATCAACGACCTGGGCATCGGCATGAGCCCGGAAGAGCTCGCCGAGGCCAACTGGCGTCTCGCCAACCCGCCCGTCGTGGACGTCGGCGTCTCCCGCCGCATGGGCCTGTTCGTGGTCGGCCGCCTGGCGCTGCGCCACGGCATCCGCGTCCAGCTCAGCATGCGGGAGACCGGCGGCCTGAGCGCGCTGGTGATCCTGCCCGACATGCTCATCAGCGGCGGCATCGGCATGCCGCAGCAGCCCGGCAGCCAGTACGAGGCGTTCACCACGTTCGACCCGAGCCAGTTCGGCATCCCGGCCCAGCCCACGCAGGCCGCCCAGAACGGCACCGGCTCGTACGCGGCCGACACCCCCGACCGGGTGCTGGACACGCAGTGGCCCGGCTCGCTGCCCGCGCCCGGCACCGGCAACTGGCCGTCCTTCGCCGACGAGCCCGCGCAGGAGGAGACCCGCTGGACCTCCTTCGCCGAGGAGCCCGTACGGGA
>JABFVJ010000078.1 GCA_013362835.1 Nonomuraea sp.
GCCTCGGTCGCCGCGTTCTACCGGGAGCTCTTCGAGAAGGAGCTCGCCGGCTGGCCCGCCGAGGTGCGCGAGCCGCTCATCGACTACCACGTCAGCGCGCGCGGCCTCAGGAACGGCCTGCTGGAGGCGAGCAACGTCGACGACCTGCACGCCGAGATCCGCGCGGCGGGCCCGCTGCCCGACGTCCCGCTCGTGATCCTGGCCTCCGACGAGGTCGACCCGTTCAAGGAGGCGATGTCGGGGGGCATCCCGGAGTCGCTGCTGCGGGAGGAGATCGAGGCCAAGTTCGGGCTGTACGCCGCCTTCGCCCGCTCGGTCCCCCGGGGCGAGGCGCGCCGGGTGCCGGGCGGGCACGCCACGATCCACCTGCGCGGCGAGCGGGCCGTCATGGCGGCGATCGAAGAGCTGCTCCAGGTCTGAGCTCAGGCGCGCGGCGGCGCCGTGCTGGACCTGACCACCAGGCGGGTGGGGACCAGGTCGGTGCCCGGAGCCGAGGCGCCGCGCTCGCGGATCTGCCGCAGCACGCCCTGCACGCAGCGCCGGCCCACCTCGGCGAAGTCCTGGTGGACGGTGGTCAGCGGCGGGATGAAACAGGAGGAGTCGGGGATGTCGTCGAACCCGACGACGCTGATGTCGCCGGGCACCGAACGCCCGCGTTCGTGGAAGGCGCGCATCAGGCCCAGCGCCATCTGGTCGTTGGCGGCGAACACCGCCGTGCAGCCGGGCTCGTCGGCGAGCACGAGACCGGCGGCGTAGCCGGAGTCGGCCGACCAGTCGCCGTGCAGCGGCGGCGGGACCGGCCGCCCGGCCTCCTCCAGCAGCAGCCGCCATTCCTGGGTGCGGCGCTGGCCGGCGAAGGAGGTCTCGGGGCCGGTGACGTGCCAGACCGTGCGGTGGCCGAGGTCGAGCAGGTGGCGTACGGCCAGGCGGGTGCCCTCGGCCTGGTCGGTGTCGACCACGCTGTGGTGGTCGCCGGCGTCGGAGTCCACGACGACGACGTGGACGCCGGGGGGCAGCGCCACCGTGGCGGCGTCGAGGAGATGGATCTCCAGGATGACGATGACGGCGTCGACGGCCAGCTCCCCCATCCGGGTGAAGGCGCCGAGCACGTTGTCCTGGGTGGGGACGTCGACGGGGATCAGGGTGATCGCGTAGCCCTCGGCGGCGGCGTGGGTGGCGATCGCCTCCACGGTGCGGCTGTTGCCGGTGGAGGCCAGGCTGAACAGGATCACGCCGATCGTGTTGAACTGCCCGTAGCGCAGGGCCCTGGCCGCGCTGTTGGGGCGGTAGCCCAGCTCGCGCATCGCGGCGAGCACCTGCTCGCGGGTGGAGCCGATGACGCCGGGGTGGCCGTTGGAGACCCTGGAGACCGTCTGGGAGGAGACGCCCGCCAGTTTGGCCACGTCGGCCATGGAGACGCGTTGTTTGCGGCGTCCGCCGGGGATGCCCGAGCCACCCCGTTGGGCGCCGCCCACCGGCAGGAGGTGCTGCCGGTCCCGGTCGTCCCGATCCATTGTCGCGTCGCGCTCCCGCCTGCTCGGCCCGCGATGGGGCCCTTGACCTGTCGTTGGACGGGTGCCACGATACCGCAACGGAAGTTTACGTAAACATTCCGCTGCGCATCGTCTCATCACTCACTGTGACAGCTCTCCCCGATGGGCGGCCGCATTTGATGTTTACGTAAACATCGGGCTGGAAGGGAGTGGATCCGGTGGTTGCGGAAGAACATGCGGGCAGGCGGCGGTCGTGGCTCGGCTGGCAGTTCGTCGGGCCGTTCATGGCGGTGTTCGCGCTGGTCTTCCTGGCCCCGATCGCCTACTCGATCCACCTGAGCCTGTTCCGCACCCGGCTGATCGGCGGCACGGCCTTCGTCGGCCTCGACAACTACGCCAAGGTGCTGCAGGACCCGCAGTTCTGGTCGTCGTTCGGCCGGGTGGCGCTGTTCCTGGTCGTCCAGGTGCCGATCATGTTGTTCCTCGCGCTGCTGGTCGCGCTGGCGATCGACAGCGGCCGCCTGTACGGGTCGGCGTTCTTCCGCATCTCGGTGTTCCTGCCGTACGCGGTGCCCGCCGTCGTGGCCACGCTGATGTGGGGCTTCATGTACGGCACCCGCTTCGGCCTGGTCGCCAACCTCAACGACACCTTCGGGCTCTCGCTGCCCGACCCGCTCTCGCCCGACCTGATCCTCGCCTCCATCGGCAACATCGTGACCTGGGAGTTCGTGGGCTACAACATGCTGATCCTCTACTCCGCGCTGCGCGTGGTGAGCCCCTCGCTGTACGAGGCCGCCGAGATCGACGGCGCCGGCCAGCTGCGCGTCATCTGGGCGATCAAGATCCCGGCGCTGCGCGGAGCGCTGGTCATCGCGACGATCTTCTCCATCATCGGCAGCTTCCAGCTGTTCAACGAGCCCAGCATCCTCAAGACGCTGGCCCCCAACTCGGTGACCACCTACTTCACCCCCAACCTGTACGCCTACTCGCTGTCCTTCTCCGGCCAGCGGTTCGACTACTCCGCCACGGTCGCCATCGTCATGGGCGTCATCACGATGGTCATCGCGTACCTGGTCCAGCTGCGCGGCATGCGGAAGGCGGTCTGAGCCATGAGCCTCCTGGTGATCAGGCGCCGGGCGCGCGGCCGGCGCAGCACGACGCTGACCGTCCTGACCGCGCTCATGCTGGTCTACACGCTGCTGCCCCTGGCCTGGCTGGCGATCAACGCCACCAAGACCCAGGAGGGGCTGATGCGCTCCTTCGGCCTGTGGTTCGACGGCGACTTCGCCCTGCTGGACAACATCGCCACCACGTTCACCTACGACGACGGCATCTTCACCCGCTGGCTGCTGAACACCCTCCTGTACGTGGTCGCCGGCGCCGGCGGCGCGACCCTGCTGGCCACCCTCGGCGGGTACGGGCTGGCCAAGTTCGACTTCCCCGGCAAGAAGGCGGTCTTCGCCGCCGTGATCGGCGCGGTGGCGGTGCCCGGCACCGCGCTGGCCGTCCCGACCTTCCTGATGTTCTCCAACCTGGGCCTGACCGACACGCCGTGGGCGATCATCGTCCCGTCGCTGGTCTCGCCGTTCGGCCTCTACCTGATGTGGACCTTCGCGACCGACGCCGTGCCGAAGGAGATCCTGGAGTCGGCGCGCATCGACGGCGCGGGCGAGTTCCGCACGTTCTTCAGCATCAGCCTGCCGCTGCTCGCGCCCGGCACGGTCACCGTCCTGCTGTTCACCGTCGTGGCGACCTGGAACAACTACTTCCTCCCGCTGATCATGCTGAAGGACCCCGGCTGGTACCCG
>JABFVJ010000451.1 GCA_013362835.1 Nonomuraea sp.
GCCCGCCACGGGCTCCACGCCGTTCGGCCAGACGGGCTAGCGCGGGCTGGAGCCGGTCAGGCGGCCGTCGGGCCTGAGCTGCCCGGGCTGGCGTGCCAGAGCTGCCGGGGCGGGGTGGCGATGGCGGGCCCGAGGTCGGAGTAGGGCGAGAGCTTGAAGCCGTTGGCGTACTCGATCGTGCGGCCGCCGACGCCCGTCCGCTGCTCCGGGGTGCGGGCGAGCAGGGCGCGGACCGCCTCGACGCCCTCGGCGCGGCGGAGCGCCTCCAGGTCGGTCAGGTTCCAGCAGTCCACCGCGCGCATCGAGACCGCGCGGGCCCCCGTACGCCTGACCACCCCCTTGGCGATCATGAGCCACGAGCCGAACACCGTCGCCGCGCACCTGCCCTGTACCGACTCGAAGAACGTCAGGTCTATCGGCCCCGTCGAGTCGTCGAGCGTGGTGAAGATGACCCGCTGGCCCGAGCGCACGGCAGGCGTCTGGGTGGCCACCTTCACCCCGGCGACCAGCACCTCCGCGCCGTTGCGCTGGGCGAGCAGGTCCTTGGAACGCACCACCCCGAGCGCGTCGAGCAGCTCGTCGTGGAAGCTGATGACGTGCCGGCTGACGTCGATGCCCAGGATCTCCAGCTCGGCCTCGACCATCTCCGTCTCCGTCATCTCGGGCAGCTCGCCGGGCGGCAGGTGCTCGCTGAAGCCCAGCGGGAGCTGCGTGGACGGCTGCTCGGCGGCCGACCGCGGGGCCGCCCCCGTGACCGCCCCCATGATCGCCCCCGTGTAGCGCCTGGACCTGGGCGCGGCCGAGCGCACGCCGATCGAGGAGGCCCGCTCCAGCGCGCCCACCTGGGCGATCAGGTCACGCCTGGTCAGCTCGCCGGGACGCCAGCGGGGGCCGCCCGGCCGCAGGTCGTGCAGCGCGTCGAGGCCGCCGACCTGGACGATGCGCTCGATGGTCGGGCGCGAGGGCCTGGCCCGGTCCCAGAAGTCGGCCAGCGACGTGTACGGCTGCCCCGCCACCATGCGCTCGACCTCCGCCTCGCTCACCCCCTTGATCGCCGAGAACGGCACCCGCAGCGCGTACCCCCGGCCGATCTCCGCGACGTCGAACTCCCTTCTCACCGGGCGTTCGCGCAGCTCGGAGGGGTTGACGCGGAGCCGCAGCGCCGGGCGGGGGCCGAGCCGTTCCACCCGCCAGTCCTTGGCCGACCTGTTGATGTCCAGCGGCAGGATCTCGACGCCGCACTGCCGGGCCTCGTCGATGATGACGCGCGGCGGATACATGCCGGGCTCGTGGGTGAGCACCCCGGCGAAGAACGCCGCCGCGTGGTGCCGCTTGAGCCAGGCCGACTGGTACGTGGGCAGCGCGAACGCCGCCGCGTGCGCCTTGCAGAACCCGAACGCCCCGAACGCGTCCAGCACCTTCCAGGCCCGCTCCACGGCCGCGTCGTCGAAGCCGTTGGCCCTGGCCATCGGCACGAACGTCTTGCGCACCCGCGTCCGGCCCTCCGGCGTGTCGAGGGTGCGCCGCAGCGTCTCGGCGAAGGACAGGTCGCGTCCCGTCATCACCGAGATGATCTTCAGCACCTGCTCGTGGAAGACGACCACACCGTGGGTCTCCTTCAGCGCCTCGCGCAGCCGCTCGTGCGGATAGTACGGCTGCCGCCACCCGTGCCTGGCCTCCAGGTACGGCGTGACCATGTCGGAGTTGACCGGCCCCGGCCTGAACAGGGAGATGTCCACGATCAGGTCGTGCATCCTGCGCGGCTCCAGCTTGGCCACCAGCTCGCGCTGGCCCGGCGACTCGATCTGGAAGCAGCCGAGCGTACGGCTGACGCAGATCATGTCGTAGGTGTCCTGGTCGTCGTGCGGGACGTATTCGACCTCGGGGTCGTCGCCGGCCTGCTCGTCGAGCCTGACCTCGATGCCGTCCACGCGCTTGATCTCGCCCAGCGCGTACGCCATGGCCGACTGCATGCGCACGCCCAGGACGTCGAGCTTGAGCAGGCCGGCCTCCTCCACGTCGTCCTTGTCGAACTGGGACATCGGGAACTCCAGCAGGCTGCGTTCCACCGGCGTCCTGTCGCGCAGGCCCGAGTTGCCGACCAGCACGCCGCACGGGTGCAGCGCGATGTGCCTGGGCAGCCCGTCGAGCTTCTCGGCCAGCCGGAACACCCGGTCGAGCCCGGCCTCGCCGAGCCGGCTCTCGCGCAGCTCGGGCAGGTCGTTCAGGGACGCGGTGATCTGCCTGGCCCTGATGTGCGGGAACGCCTTGGCGATGGCGTCGATCTCGTGCGGCGGCAGGCCCATCGCCCCGGCGACGTCGCGGATGGCGCTGCGCGCCCGGTAGGTCTCCATCATGGACACGCAGGCCACGCGGGCCTCGCCGTAACGCTCGAAGATGGCCTTGTAGCAGTCGAGGCGGCGGGCGGACTCGACGTCCACGTCGATGTCGGGCAGGCCGATGCGGCCCTCCGACAGGAAGCGCTCCATGAGCAGGCCGTGGTCGAGCGGGTTCACCTCGCCGATGCCGATGAGGTAGTTGACCAGGCTGCCCGCGCCCGAGCCGCGGATGGCGCAGCGGATGTCCATGCCGCGGATCATGTCGGTGATGCCGGCCACGGCGATGAAATATCCGGACAGGCGCTTGCGCTCGATGATGTCCAGTTCGTCACGCAGGCGCGCCCTGGCCTCGGCCGACCGGTCCAGGCCGCGCCTGGCCAGGCCGTCCTCGACGCGGTTGCGCAGCAGCGGCACCGGGTCGCGGCCGACCTCGGGCAGGTTCAGGTTGGGCGGGTCGCTCCTGAACGCCAGCAGCTCGCCGGGGTCCATCGAGCACGCCTCGGCCAGGCGTCTGGTGGTGAACAGCAGCCGGGCCACCCGTTCCTGGTCCGCGCCGCAGACCTTGGCCGCCACCTGCCACATCTCCTTCGTGCTCTTGAGGTAGGCGTGCGAGGTGGCGCGCTCCAGGTGTCTCGGGTGCAGCGGGACGAGCTGGCGGGCCGCGTCGAGCACGTCGCCGACCTGGTGGTCGGCCGGGTCGAGGTAGCGGGCGGCGTTGGTCAGCACGGCGGGCACGCCGGCGGACTCGGCCAGGCCGAGCATCCGGACGGCGGTGGTGGCGTCGCGGAAGCCGTACTGGTCGACCAGCTCGATCACCACGCCGGGCACGGCGGCGCGCCACAGGCCGAGCAGCGTCCGCGCGTGCTCGTCGCGGCGTTCGGCCACCGCGCGGCCCACGTCGGAGCGCGGCCCGAGCAGCACCACGAGCCCGTCGTCGTCGCCGAACCCGTGGTCGCC
>JABFVJ010000092.1 GCA_013362835.1 Nonomuraea sp.
CGCCGTCAGGCCGAGCAGCGGGATCCGCCGGTCGAGCCGCCTGGTCGCGAGCGCCAGCACGGGCGCGGACACCGCCGCGACCAGTCCGGGCAGCGACACCATCAGGCCGGCCGTGCCGTCGGACACCCCCAGCGTGCCGCCGATCGAGGTCAACAGGCCGACGGGCGCCATCTCGCTGGTCACCACGGTGAAGGTGCCCACCGCCATGGCGAGCACGGCGAGCCAGCGCGCCCGTGTCACAGGGGAGTTCTCAAGGATCGTCATGCCGTTCAGCCTCGTGATCCGGCGGGGGCGGAACAATCACGAAGATCGAAGCCTTGGTTTAGTCGGGCTAATCGATCGAGCCGGGGGAGTGGCATGGAGTTCAGGGAACTGGAGTGCTTCGTCGTGCTGAGCGAGGAGCTGCACTTCGCGCGTACGGCCGAACGCCTCTACCTGTCGCCGGGCCGGGTGAGCCAGCTGGTCGGCGCGCTGGAGACCAGGATCGGCGGCAGGCTCTTCGACCGGACCAGCAGGCGGGTCCGCCTGACCGCGCTCGGCGAACGTTTCCTGGCCGACCTGCGTCCCGCCTACGAGGCGATGGCGGGGGCCGTGGCGCGGGCGACGGCGGCGGCCCGCGAGGTGGAGGGCCTGCTGCGGGTGGGCTTCCTGGCCACGCCCACGGAGATCGTCACGGGGAGCGTGGCGGCGTTCGAGCGCACGTATCCGAGGTCCATGGTGGAGCTGGTGGAGGTGCCGCTCTCCGACCCGTTCAGCAAGTTGCGCGAGGGCCGGGTGGACGTCGTGTTCACGCTGCTGCCCCTGGAGGAGCCCGACCTGGAGGGCGGCGCCGAGCTCAACCGCACCCCCGTCGAGCTGGGCCTGTCCGTACGCCACCCGCTGGCAGGCCGGTCGAGCCTCGACGCCGAGGAGCTGGCCTCGGTCGCGCTCATCGGCCTCGACGACCCGGCGCCGCGCCGCTGGCGGGAGCACGTGGCCCCGTCCCTCACCCCGTCGGGCCGGCCGATCCCCCGGGCCGGCACGGTGACGACCAGCCAGGAAGGCGTGACCCAGGTCGCGCTGAACCGGGGCGCCATGCTCTTCTGCAAGCCGAGCGCCGATCACTACCGCCGCGCCGGCGTCGTGTTCGTGCCCGTCACCGGCCTGCCGCCGTCGATGTTCGGCCTGGCCTGGCGGCGGTCGGGCGCGACGGCGGCGATCAGGGCGTTCAACGACCTCGCCATGAGTGTCGCATGGGGGCATGAGACGGTGGCAGCGTGACGGATACGAAGAGTAATGGGGACAAAGCTTCGGGCAACGTCCGACTAACCGCCTGGGTGCGGGGGATGGTCCAGGGAGTGGGGTTCCGGTGGTGGACGCGGGCACGGGCGTTGGAGCTCGGCCTGACCGGCTGGGCGCGGAACACGGACGACGGCCGGGTCGAGGTCGTCGCCGAGGGTCCGCAGGATGCGTGCGTCAAGCTGCTGGAGCTGCTCAGAGGTTGCGACACGCCGGGAAGGGTCGATGGAGTAGTGGAACGTTGGAGCGAACCCCGAGGTAGTTTGGGCGGTTTTGCGGAGCGCTAGCGGGTTTCGCCAAACAGCCCAAATAGGGTATAGTTGTATGTCGGGAGTGCCTATCAGTAGGGCGTTGCGGTTCGTTCGACTTGACCGCCCACACTGCCGGTGCGACTCTTGTTAGGTACCACGCGCACCCCTCCCGCGGAATAGAAGTGCGCGAACCAGTCTGGTCACTCAGCGTGGAGGACCCTTTACCATGGCGAAGGCTCTACTCGGCCACGTCGGCGGTCCTGACCCTCGGATGGTCTCGGAGATGCGCCGCTTGCAGCAGCGTATCCGGGATCTGGAGGCAGAACTCATCCGACTTCAGGCCACGAATGACGCTCTTGCGGCGCAAACCCGCGACGAGGCGCTCAGTCGCATGCAAGAGCGCGAGCCGGCACTCACCTGACGAGTGATCGGAGCGCAAGACCCAGGGACGTCTCTGAGAGGCGTCCCTTGTTATTTTCCCTGGTGAGGAAAGCCCTGGTCATGGACATGCCCACGTGGGGCGGTCAGGACCAGTAGGCTTTTCCGAGGCCCGTTCAGCTGCGGTCAGGGAGAAGGGGGTCACGCTTGTACCTGAAGACCCTCACCCTGCGCGGCTTCAAGTCCTTCGCCTCGGCGACCGCCCTGCGCTTCGAGCCGGGCATCACGTGCGTCGTCGGCCCCAACGGCTCGGGCAAGTCCAACGTCGTCGACGCGCTCGCCTGGGTCATGGGCGAGCACAGCGCCAAGTCGCTGCGCGGCGGCAAGATGGAGGACGTCATCTTCGCCGGCACCTCCTCCAGGCCGCCCCTCGGGCGCGCCGAGGTGACGCTGACCATCGACAACTCCGACGGCGCGCTGCCGATCGACTACACCGAGGTCACGATCAGCCGGCTGATGTTCCGTTCGGGGCAGAGCGAATACGCCATCAACGGCGACACCTGCCGCCTGCTCGACATCCAGGAGCTGCTGTCCGACTCCGGCATCGGCCGCGAGATGCACGTCATCGTCGGCCAGGGCCAGCTCGACGCCGTGCTGCACGCGGGCCCCGAAGACCGCCGCGCCTTCATCGAAGAGGCCGCGGGCGTGCTCAAACACCGCAAGCGCAAGGAAAAGGCGCTGCGCAAGCTCGACGCGATGCAGGCCAACCTGACCCGCGTCCAAGACCTCGCCACCGAGCTGCGCCGCCAGCTCAAGCCGCTCGGCCGCCAGGCGGAGATCGCCCGCAAGGCCGCCGTCATCCAGGCCGACCTGCGCGACGCGCGGCTGCGGCTGCTCGCCGACGACCTGTGCATCCTGCGCTCGACGCTCCGGCGCGAGGCCGCCGACGAGGCCGCCGTCCTGGCCAGGCGCAACCAGGTCGAGGCCGAGCTGGCCGAGAGCCAGCAGCGCGAGGCGGCGCTGGAGGCGGCAGAGGCCGAGGCCCAGCCGCGGCTGAGCGCGGCCCAGGAGACCTTCTTCCGGCTCTCCTCCCTGCGCGAGCGCATCACCGGCCTCGAACAGCTCGCCGCCGAGCGCCACCGCCACGCCCTCGACGCCGCCGCCATCGAACGCCGCGGCCGCGACCCCGAAGACCTCGAACGCGAGGCGGGCGAGGCGCGCGAGCAGGAGCTGATCCTGCGCGCCGAGCTCGAACACGCCCAGGAGCTGCTGGAGGAGGCCGTCCAGCGCCGGGCCGAGGCCGAGGCCGAGCTGAGCGCGGAGGAGCAGCGGCTCGCCCACGCCGCGCGGGCCGCCGCCGACCGCCGCGAGGGCCTGGCCAGGCT
>JABFVJ010000465.1 GCA_013362835.1 Nonomuraea sp.
CGTCATCCGCCGCGGCCTGCGCCTGCTCGCGCTGGCCTTGGCCATCGTGGTGGCGCTGGTCGGCCTCCTCGCCGCCGCGCTCCGCCTTCAGTTTACCGGTGCCCCGGCGGCCTGGGCGAAGAGCACCGGCAACGACGCCCTCTGGCTCGGCCACGCCTGGGTGGACGGCCGCCGTACGGAGCGCGACGTGGAGCAGCTCGCCGTACGGCTGCGCGCCACCGGCATCAAGGACGTGTACGTGCATTCCGGTCCGTTCGAACGGGACGGCCGCCTCGATCCCGCCAAATACCCCAGCGCCAAAGATTTCCTGCCATGGATGCGGAAACACCTCCCCGGCGTCCGCATCTCGGCCTGGCTCGGCCAGAGAGTCGACGGCCCCCTGGACCTCGACGCCCCCGGGTCCCGCGAGAACGTCCTGGCCGGGGTCGCCGACATCATGAAGATCGGCTACGACGGCATCCACTACAACTTCGAGCCGATCGGCAGCGGCGACACCGACTTCCTCGACCTGCTGGACAGGACGAGGACGTACACGAGGCTGCTGTCCACCTCGACGCCGCAGATCGAGCCGTACCCGCTGATGCGCACGGCCGCCAGAGCGGCGCTCGGCCACGACAAGTACTGGTCGGAGAGTTATTTCGAGGAGGTCGTCCGCCGCGTGGACCAGGTCGCGATCATGACCTACGACTCCTACACCCCGATGGAGTCGCTCTACGGCGGCCACGTGGCCCGCCAGGCCGAGCTCGCCCTGGACCTCGTTCCCGACTCGAAGGCGCTGTTCATCGGCGCCCCCGCCTACCACGACCACGGCCTGACCTGGGCCGACAACGCCGAGAGCGTCGCCGTGGCCGCCGAGGGCGCCAGGCTCGCCCTCACCGAGCACGGCCGCCGCGAACGCTTCGGGCTGGCCCTGTACGTGGACTTCGCGGCCACGGAAGAGGACTGGACGGAGTACACGACCCGCTGGCTGGCCTAAACTGGTGGACACCTGGTGCGTTGATTTGAGCAGCCACCTGGGTTATTGGTACTCTGTTCACTTGCGTGTGGCGCGCCCTCTCATCGAGCCCGCGCGCCCCATCCATCCTTAGACTTTCACCGAGGCTTCTTCGTGGCGAACATCAAGTCCCAGATCAAGCGCAACAAGCAGAACGAGAAGGCGCGTCTGCGCAACAAGGCGGTCAAGTCCTCGCTGAAGACGGCCGTGCGCAAGTTCCGCGAGGCCGCCGAGCAGGGCGACGTCGAGCAGGCCACGGCGCTGCAGCGCGTCGCCGCCCGCCAGCTCGACAAGGCCGTCAGCAAGGGCGTCATCCACAAGAACCAGGCGGCCAACCGCAAGTCGTCCATCGCCAAGCAGGCCGCCACTCTGGCCGCCAAGTAAACGTCTGGCGAGCAGCGACGCCGCACTCCCTCCGGGGGTGCGGCGTTCTTGTTTTGGTGCGTGTTATGTCACAGTTTCGATATCACATGGGCGTCGCCTCCGGGTCTCGGCTGCGCATCCGTTGACAAGATCACCTTGCCACCTGTCGCTCGTCTCCGTGAGGGTTCACTAAACGGACGAAGGGGGACACATGCGGGGGCCGTTGGTCGTCAAACGGGCGTTCAGCGAGCCGTTGCTCCTCCTCGCCGCGTTCGGCTCGATCCTGCTGGCGACGACCACGCTGGTCGCGCTCACCATGTACGCCTCCTCGATCGCCGACGCCGGCGTACGCAGGACGATGGAGACCGCCTCCCTGCGCCAGACCGCCGCGACCATCAGCGCCCCGGTCACCGCCGAGACGTTCCCCGCCTTCGACCGATCCGTACGCGCCGAGCTGACCAGGGCCTACACCAAGGCCCCCGCGCTCACCACGAGCTTCCACTCCGACTCCTACGTCATGCCGGGCCAGGAACGCAGAGAACGGCCCGAGCTGCTCAGGTTCGGCAGCTACGACGGGCTCGACCAGCACGCCAAGCTCGTCTCCGGCAAGTGGCCGACATCCGGCGACGGCCGGGTGGAGGCGGCCGTCTCACTGTCGGCGGCCTCGGCGGGCGGGTTCAAGGTCGGGCAGGAGCTCACCACCGTGGGCCGCCTCTCCCCCGAGCCCGTCCAGGTGCGCATCTCCGGCATCTTCCAGCTCGACGACCCCTTCGGCGAACGCTGGACGGGCGAGCAGCTGCTCAGCAGAGGCGTCGAGCGGGGCGACTTCACCACGTACGGGCCGTTGATGGTGGCGCGCGAGACGTTCATCGCCCGCTTCGCCACCCACGTGAACGCCACCTGGACCGCCGAGCCCGACCTGCGCTCGCTGACCCCGGCCCAGCTCAGGCCGCTGGCCGCCGCGATCGAGCAGGTGGGCGAGCGGCTGAAGGCCGACGGCTGCGCGAGCTGCGTGACCACCAGCCGCCTGCCCGAGATGCTCACGCAGCTCGACACCGCCTCCCTGGTCGCCCGCTCCACCATGCTGATCCCGGTGCTGCAGCTGCTGCTGCTGGCCGCGTACGCGCTGATGCTCACCGCGCGGCTGCTGGCCGACCACCGGCGCATGGAGGTGGCGCTGCTGCGCTCGCGCGGCGCGGGCACGGTGAAGCTGGCGACGCTCGCGGGCAGCGAGGCGCTGCTCGTGGCCGTGCCGTGCGCGGTGGTGGCGCCGTTCCTCGGGCCGCCACTGCTCGCGCTGGTCAACCAGCTTCCGTGGATCAAGGCGTCGGGCGTGCGGCTCGACGCCTCGGCCGGGCTGGGCACGTTCCTGGTGTCGGCGGCCGTCGCCCTGGCCTCGGCGGTGCTGCTGGTGCTGCCCGCGCTGGCCGGGGCGCGGCGCACGTACGTGGAGGAGCAGTCGGCGCGCGGGCGCCCCGGCGGCCGGGGGCTGATCCAGCGGGCGGGCGCCGACGTCGCGCTGCTCGTGGTGGCGGCCCTCGCGATCTGGCAGCTCCAGCACTACGGCGCGCCCGTCACCGCCACCACCACCGGCGACCTCGGGATCGACCCGCTGATCATCTCCGGCCCCGCGCTGGCCCTGCTCACGGGCGGCATGCTGGGGCTCCGGCTGGTGCCGCGCATCTCGAAGCTGGCCGAACGGGTGACCTCCAGGCGGCCCACGCTCGCGCCCGCGCTCGGGGCCTGGCAGGTGAGCAGGCGCCCGCTCAAGTACGCCGGCCCCGCGCTGCTGCTGACGATGGCCATCGCGATCGGCGTCGTGTCCATGGCCACGGCCGCCACCTGGCGTTCCTCCCAGCTCGACCAGGCCCGCCACCAGGCCGGCACCGATCTGCGGCTGTCCGGGCCGCCCGACGGCCCCGAGCTGGGCGCGTTCGGGCGCGGCACGGCGTTCACCACGCTGCCGGGCGTCACGGCCGCCTCCCCCGTCTTCCGGGGGCAGACCGACGTCGGCGGCGAGAGCGCGATGTTGCTCGGCATGGACGCCGCCAAGCTCGGCCCGCTGTTCCAGCTCAGGTCCGACCTGTCGAACCGCTCGGTGGCGGAGATGTCCCGCGCGCTCGCCGGAGCCCAGGCGGGCGCGCTGGAGCTGCCGGGACGGCCCGCCACGATCACGCTGAAGGCCAAGACCGACGCGGACCTGCCGCTGCGGCTGGTGCTGTCCGACGGGCTGGGCGTGTGGCGCGACGTGTCGCTGGGCGTGCTGAAGGCGGGCGACAGCTCGCTCGACGTGAGCCTCGCGACGCTGGCCGGACGGGTCGGGAAGATCACGTACCCGGTGGCGCTGCGCGGGCTCATCGCGGGCGTGCCCCCTGGCGGCGCGGCGAACCTGACGGTGACCGGGGTCAGCGCGGACGGGCGGCCGGTGACCGCGCCCCCCGCCTCGATGACGGTGACCGGGGCGCGGCCCGCCGCGGCCCTGTTCGGTCCTGTCACCCCCGGGCCGCTGCCCGTGGTGCTCACCGCCGACCTCGCCGCCTCGCTCAAGCTGGGCGCCGGGCAGACCGGACGCGCGAGCGTCGACCGCAGGGTCATGGACGTCAAGGTAGTGGCGGTCGTGGACACGATGCCGACGACCACCGCGGGGCAGCCTGCCGTACTCGCTGACTGGGGGACCATGCAGGCGCAGGAGCTGGCGGCGGCGCAGCTTCCCCGGCCCGCCACGGAGTGGTGGCTGGCGACCGGGGACGGCCGGGCCGCGGCGGCGCTCAAGGAGCGGCCCGCGTGGGACGTGACCGCGCTCGACCAGCGCGAGCTGGCCGTGAAGCTGCAGGACGACCCGCTGGCCAGCGGGCTGCAGGGGGCGCTGATGCTGGGCTTCCTCGCGGCGCTGGTGTTCGCGGCGCTCGGGTTCCTGGTCAACGCGGCGGTCGCGGCGCGCGAGCGGATGAGCGAGTTCGCGATCCTGCGGGCGCTCGGCGTGAGCTCCCGGCAGGTGTTCGGGGTGCTGGCGATGGAGCAGGCGTTCGTGATCGGGCTGTCGCTCGCGGCCGGGACCGGGCTCGCGGTGGTCGTGGGCGCGCTGGTGGTGCCGCACATCGTGCTGACCGGGCAGGCCGCCGCGGTCACGCCGGAGGTGCGGCTGGACATACCGTGGGCGGCGACCGCCGCCATGCTCGTGGCCGTGGCCGCCGTGCTGCTCGCCATCGTCGCCGGGCTGGCGCGCAACCTGCGCAGGCAGGGTCTCGGCCTTCGGGAGGAACAGTGAGGATCCCGCTGCTTGCCCGGGTGCACCTGGGCGCGGTCGCCGTGCTCTTCGTGCTGACGCTGACCGCGTCCCTGCTCGTCGCGGGGCTGCCCAGGGCCATGCAGTCCTCCTTCGACCAGGCGCTGCGCCAGGCGCTCAGCACCGCGCCGGCCGCGCAGGCCGACCTGACCGTACGGGTCGCGTCCACGTCGAAGGACGAGGACCTGCACGAGCGCGGCCAGTTCGACAGCAGGGACCGGCGCTGGCGGCAGCTCGTTCCCGCGGCGCTGCGACCGCTCGTGGTCCCGGCGGCCACGGGCACCAGCCACATGAGCGCCAAGACCGTCATGACCCCGATGCACGGCACCGGCGGCAACATGTTCATGAACCTCGGCTGGCTGTCCGACGTGGACAAGCGGGTCGACTGGGTTCAGGGACGGCCGCCGGGCAAGCCGTCCACGACGCGGTTCGAGGGCGCCACGATCCCGCTGATCGAGGTGGGGCTCGTCGAGATGGCGCTGTCCGGGATGGACGTGCGGCTCGGCCAGGTGATCGTCCTCGGGGAGAGTCACTACGTGGCCGTGAAGCTCGTCGGCGCGTTCAGGGCGAAGGACCCCGGCGACCGTTACTGGAACCACAATTCCGACGTCCTGACCATCACCCGGATGCAGCCGCCGGGCAAGCTGGGGTTCGAGAAGCACATCACGACGCTGATGTCCGACGACGGCCTGGCCGCGCTCAGCGGTGACGGGCGCAACCTGTTCTACAACTGGGTCCTGCCGATCGACGCCGCCAAGGCGGACGCGCTCGCGGCCCGCGACATCGAGGCGGCGGCCACCGACTTCGCCCGCATCATCGGGTTGCAGGCGTCGGGCTCGTTCAGCCCGTACCGGCTGGAGACCGGGCTGTCCAAGGTGGTGAACGACTTCCTGGCCGCGCTGTCGACCGCCGAGACCGTGATGTACCTCGTGCTCGGCGGGCTGCTGATCGTGGCGATCGGGGTGATCGTGCTGGCCGTGCAGCTGCTGGCCGACCGCCTCGACCACGCGCTCACGCTGGCCCGCGCGCGGGGCGGGTCGCTGCTCCAGGTCGCGGGCACCGGCGGCGCCCTGACCGCGCTCGCCGTCGTGCCCGCCGGGATCGCCGGTTACGCGGCGTCCTGGCTCGTGCCGGGGCCCGTGCTGCCGATCGTGCACGTCGGGCCGCTGCTGGTGATCGCCGCGGCCGTCGGGTTCGCCGCCGTACGGCTGGCGCTCGTGCATCGCGCGCCGCTGCACGAGAGCCGCGCGGACGTCGCCACCGCGCGGCCCTCGGCCCGGCGGATCACGCTGGAGCTGCTGGTCGTGGTGCTCGCGCTGACCGGGGCGTACCTGCTGCGCACCCGCGGGCTCGGGCCCGACCCGCTGCTGCTGCTCGTGCCGGTCGCGTTGACGCTCGCCGCCGCGCTGATCACCCTGCGCTGCTACCCGTACCCGCTGCGCCTGCTCGTACGGGTGACCGCGGGGCGGCGGGGAGCGGTGCCGTTCCTGGGCCTGACCAGGGCGGCCAGGGCACGTTCCGCCGCCGTGCTGCCCGCGCTGATCCTGCTGCCCGCGCTGGGCGTGTCGGTGTTCGCCGCGGTGATCTCCGACGGGCTCGCGACCACGCAGCGGCTGGCGTCCTGGCAGCAGGTGGGCGCGCCGATCAAGGTGACCTCGCGCGTCGAGATCCCGGCCCAGCAGATCGAGCGCATCCGCAAGGTGCCCGGCGTCGAGCGGGTGGTGCTCGCCCAGACCGGCCGGGTGCAGATCGGGTACGGCGCCGAGCGCGCCGAGGCCATCGCCGTCGACCTGGAGCAGTGGCGCGGCCTGCTGGCGGGCGCGCCGATCAGCCTGCCGCCGGCGCGCGGCGCCCTGGTCTCGCCCGCGCTGAAGGGCCGGGGGACGCTGGAGGTCGGCTGGCAGACGCGGCTGAAGCTGCCCGAGGGCGGCGTGATCGACTCCGTGCCCGGGTTCTACTCGCAGGGCAAGTTCCTGATCCTGCCGCTCGACGAGCAGATGCGTCCCGCCGTGAACACGCTGCTGATCGGCGGGAACCCCTCCGTGGACGCCCTGGCCGAGCTCCTGCCGACCGGGACCGTGGAGTCGCAGGCCCTGGCACTCGCCGCCATCCAGGACGACCCGCTCACCGGGACCGTACGCACCACCCTGCTCGTCGTGACCGTCGCGCTGGCCGCCTACGCCCTGGTCGCGGTCGTCGTCTCGCTGGTGATCGGCGCCGCCGACCGGGCCAGGGCGCTGTCGTTCCTGCGTACGCTGGGGCTGTCCGACCGCCAGGCGCAACGGCTGACCGTGCTGGAGATCATGCCGATGATCATGCTCACCGCGCTGGTCGGGCTGCTGCTCGGCCTCGGGCTGCCCGAGGCGCTCGGCCCCGGCGTCGACCTGTCCGCCTACGCCGGCGACCTGCCCGTCGGCGACTACTCCGTTGACCTGACCATGCCGATCGCGCTCGCGGCCGGGCTCACCGCCGTCGCCGTGCTCGGCGCGTACGCGCACACCGCCATCAGCCGTCGTCGCAGCCTCGGCACCGTCCTGCGAGTGGGGGACCTCACATGAACCCGACCCTGTCAGAGCTGGAAGCCAAGGCCACGCGGACGAAAGCCGCGTTCGGCGCGGACGCGCACATCGTCTGCGACAACCTCGTCCGCATCTACAAGACCGAGGGCGTCGAGGTCGTCGCCCTGCAGGGCCTCGACCTGGTGATCGACAAGGGCGAGCTGGTGGCCATCGTCGGCGCCTCGGGCTCGGGCAAGTCGACGCTGCTCAACGTGCTGTCCGGGCTCGACGTGCCGACCGCCGGGGTGGCCCGCGTGGCGGGCATGGACCTGCTGGCGATGACGGCCAAGGACCGGCTGCGGTACCGGCGTTCGGTGGTGGGGTTCATCTGGCAGCAGACCGCGCGGAACCTGCTGCCGTACCTGACCGCCAGGGAGAACGTCGAGCTGCCCATGAAGCTGGCCGGCGGCGACCGGGCCCGCCGCGCGCGGGCCGGCGAGCTGCTGGAGCTCCTGGGCGTCGGCTACTGCGCCGACCGGCGTCCGCCCGAGATGTCGGGCGGCGAGCAGCAGCGGGCCGCCATCGCCGTCGCCCTGGCCAACGAACCCCAGCTCATCCTGGCCGACGAGCCCACGGGCGAGCTGGACAGCGAGACGTCGGAGCAGGTGTTCGACGCCATGCGCAAGGCCAACAGGGAGCTCGGCGTGACCGTGGTCATCGTGACCCACGACCCGCTGGTCTCGGAGCAGGTGGACCGTACGGTGGGCATCCGCGACGGGCGTACCAGCAGTGAGACGCTGCGGCGCGAGGGCGCCGAGGGGCAGATCGTCGCCGAGGAGTACGCCGTGCTCGACCGCGTGGGCCGGCTGCAGCTCCCCCGCGACTTCATGAACGCCCTGGAGATGGAGCGCCGGGTGCGCCTCGAACTCGAATCCGACCACATCGGCGTATGGCCCGCCCGAGAGGAGCCCTCCCATGAGCAATGAGCCCCTGGTCGTGGTGGAGGGGGTCCGCAAGGTGTACCGGAGCGGGCCCAAGGAGGTCGTCGCGCTGCGTGACGTGTCCTTCGAGGTGTTCCCCGGCGAGCTGGTGGCGGTCCGCGGGCGCTCGGGGTCGGGCAAGACCACGCTGCTCAACCAGATCGGCGGCCTCGACCGGCCCGACTCCGGACGGGTGGTCGTCGACGGGCGCGAGGTCACGTCCCTGTCGGAGGAGGCCCTGCTGGAGCTGCGCCGGGACGTGGTGGGGTTCGTGTTCCAGTCGTTCGGGCTGATCCCGGTGCTGTCCGCGGCCGAGAACGTGGGGGTGCCGATGCGGCTGGCCCGCATGCCGTCCGCCGAGCGGGAGGAGCGCGTACGGCTGCTGCTGGCGCTCGTGGGGCTGGAGCAGCACGTCAACCAGCGGCCGTACGAGCTGTCGGGCGGGCAGCGGCAGCGGGTGGCGATCGCCCGTTCCCTGGCCAACCGGCCCCGGCTGCTGGTGGCCGACGAGCCGACCGGGCAGCTCGACTCGCAGACCGGGCGGCAGATCATGGAGCTGTTGCGGGCCCTCGTACGGAGTGAGGGGGTGACGGCGCTGGTCGCCACCCACGACCCCAGCCTGATCACGCTGGCCGACCGGGTGCTGGAGATCAGCGACGGCGCCGTCCACGAAGCCGCGCTCACCTGAGCCCCACCTCCGCCTCGGGCTCCGCCGGGCGCGGGGCCGCGGCCTTGGGCCGGCGGGGGATCACGGCGAGGTTGGCGGCGGCGACCAGCACGCCGCCGGTCACCATCAGCGCCGTCATCCCCGTCACCGCGGCCAGCGGCGCCGCGACCGCGAGCCCGAGCGGCCGCGACGCGAACGAGATGAGCTGGTCGAACGAGCGCACCCGCCCCAGCGCCCCCTCGGGGATCTCCTCGGCCACGACCGTCTCCCACAGCGGGCTCAGCACTCCGAGCCCCACCATGGCCAGGAAGTACGCCACGGCGACCACCGCCACCGGCAGCCGCCACGCCACCGCCGCCGCGAGCGCCACCATGGGCAGCAGGTAGCACGCCGCTCCCATCTGAACGGCGGCGAGGAGCCGCCGGATCGGCAGCCTGGGCGCGGCGAACACCCCCAGGACCAGCCCGACCGTGCCGCTCTGCACGATCACCATCCAGCTGGCCTCCCCGCCCAGCCGCTGAACGGCCGCCAACGGGCCGAGCGTGAGGAAGAGGCCCGCCATGAAATGCCACACGCCGTGCCCCAGCACACACCCCAGGAACCACGGCCGCCCCTTGACCTCCCGCCACCCCTCACCGAACTCCCTCCCGAACCCCTCCACCCGCCCGCCCTCGGACCTCTTCACCCGCCCGCTCTCGGGCCTCTTCACCCGCCCGCCCTCGGGCCTCTTCACCCGCCCGCCCTCGGACCCCCTCACACGGCCACCCTCGGACTCCCGCAGGGTCAGCGCCGAGCAGGCGAACAGGGCAGCCGTGAGGCCCGCCGCCCACCCCGGCCCGGCCACCAGCGTGATCGTCCCCGCGAGCCCCGGCCCGACCACCCCGGACAGGCTGGTCGCCACCCCGATGCGCGCGTTCACCCGCAGCCGGTCCGGCCCCGGCACCACGGCCACCACCAGCCGCGGCACGGCCGGACTCCCGAACGCGATGGCCGCCCCCGCCACGGCGGACAGAACGGCCAGGTCGGCGATGCGGTTCAGCCCGAGCAGGAGTTCGGCGGCGATGGCGGCCTGCGCCGCGCACCGGGTCAGGTCGGCGAGCAACGCGACCCGTTCCGGCCTTACGCGGTCCGCCAGCACACCGCCGACCGGCAGCAACACCAGCAGCGGGACCATCTCGCAGGCCAGCACCACCCCCAGCGCCTCGCCCGACCCCGTGGCACGCAGCACCGCCAGGGTCAGCATCGTCGGGATCATGGCCGTGGCGAGCGCGGACAGGCACCGCCCGGCCAGCAATCGGTTCCTGGAAGCAATCGACATGCCCACGAAGGTATTTCGTCAGCGAATGTTTCGTCAACAAAATACTTGCTGGCGTATGATCCGATGTCGTGGAGGATTCCGTCGACCGTCATCTGGCCCGCTGGCGCGGCAAGGCGCCCTACGACGAGCGGGTGGAGGCGATCGTGACCCGCATGCAGGCCCTGGTGAAGCACCTCTCCCACGCCAAGGAGGCAGCGCTGGCCCAGGTGGGGATGCAGGACTTCGAGTTCCAGACGCTGCACAGACTCGTGGCCCACGACGGCGGCGCCACCCCCACCGAGCTGGCCGCCGAGCTGTTGCTCTCCCCTGCCGGCATGACCGGACGCCTTGACACGCTGGAGAAGGCCGGCCTGGTCCGGCGCGTACGCAGCACCGAGGACCGCCGGCGGGTGGACATCGAGCTCACCCCCAAGGGCCACGACCTGTGGATGGACGCCATGGCCGTCCTGGGCGAGCTGGAGACCACCATGGTGAACGCCCTGCCGCCCGGCGACCAGGCGACCCTCGACGGCCTCCTCAAGCGCCTCCTGTTCCACGTGGAGGGCGGCCGCTAAATGCCTTGAGATCGGCGCGAAGGCGGTGATACCCATGCCGGAAGGACATCTCGCCATCGCATCGGAGCCCGTATGACCGTGTCGCAGTTCCGCATCGAGGTCCCTGACGACGTACTCGACGACCTGCGCACCCGTCTCCGCGACACCAGGTTCACGACCTCACCGCGCAACCGGCCATGGGAGGGCGGGACGGACCCTGCTTACCTCAAGGACCTGGTCACGTACTGGGCCGACGAGTTCGACTTCCGCACCCAGGAAGCACGGCTCAACCGCCTGGACCACTTCAAGGCCCCCGTCCTGGGACGCGACCTCCACTTCGTCCACATGCGCGGCACCGGCCCCGCACCGATGCCCCTCCTCCTCTGCCACGGCTGGCCGAGCAGCTTCGTGGAGATGCTGCCCCTGGCGGCCCTCCTGACCGACCCGAAGCAGCCCGGCGACTCCTTCGACGTCGTGATCCCGTCGATGCCCGGTTTCCTCTACTCCGACCTGCCGGCCGAGCCCCTCACCCGCGCCGCGATGGCGCGCGTCCTGCACTCCCTGATGACCGACACCCTGGGCTACGAACGCTACGGAGCCTTCGGCGGCGACATCGGCGGCGCGGCCGTCGGCTGGCTGGGCGCGCTCTACCCGGACCAGGTGGCCGGAATCCACCTCATCCATCCCCCGGCCCCCGCCTCCCTGGACGATCCCCCGCTGACCCCCGAGGAACAGGCCTTCCTCGACGCGGAGGCGGCCTACGACCAGACTGCCACGGCGACCTGGAATCACGCTTCGACCGCGACACCCTGCTCACCGTCCTGACCCTGTACTGGGCCACGGGCTCGATCGGCACCTCGTTCCAGTCGTACTACGACTGGCATCTCAACACGCCCCGGCCGCCGATCACCGTACCGGCGGCGGTCACCCTCAGCCACGAACCCTCCATGGCCGCCCTCCCCCGCTCCTTCGCCGAACGCGCCCTCACCGACCTCCGCCACTGGCACGAACCCCGAAAAGGCGGCCACTTCATGCCCCTGGAAGAACCCGCCCAGCTGGCAACCCACCTAACCACCTTCTTCCACCCCCTCCGCTAACCACCCCACCCCGGCCGTACCCGCCACCCCCGCGACTCCACCCCGCCAGCAGCACCCGACAGCAACCCTCACCCTCGGCAGCACCCGACAGCAACCTTCGCCCTCGGCAGCACTCAGCCGCGACGTTCGCCCCCTCTGGCAGTACGGGAGGTGACGTTCAACGCACGTAGGGGCGGGCGTTCGTCAACGTCCGGTGCGGTTGGCCACGATCACCTGAACCGCATGTTCCAGCGCATAAGCGGCATCCGCGCCCCCACCCTTGACCTGCTCATCCGCCCCGGCCACAGCCTGGATCGCCCGCGACAACCCCTCCGGCCCCCACCCGTTCAGCTGCCGCTTGACCCGATCGACCTTCCACGGCGGCATACCGAGATGGCTGGCAAGCTGCCCGCCACGCAGGTTACGCGGCGCACTCCCGACCTTCGCCAACGACCTCAGCCCACCGGCCAACGCGCTCACCAGCAACACAGGGGCGACCCCGGTGCCGAGCGCCCACCGCAGCTGCTCCAGAGCCTCGGCCAGCCGCCCCTCCACCGCCGAGTCGGCCACGTTGAACCCGGTGACCTCAGCCCGCCCCTTGTGATAGCGCGCCACGGCCGCCGCACTGATCGTCTTGTCCTCGGTGTCGAACGCGAGCTGACTGCACGCCGCCGCCAGCTCCCGCAGATCGTTCCCCACCGCGTCGAGCAGAGCCTGAGCCGCATCCCCCGGAATGCTCCGCCCAGCCCGCTTGATCTCCCCCTTGATGAACTCCAGCCGCTCCCCGGCCTTGGTGACCTTGTTGATCGTCACCACCTTGGCCCCGGCCTTCTTCACCCCGTCGACCAGCGCCTTCCCCTTCACCCCACCCGGATGCGCCAGCACGAGCACGGTGTCGTCGGCCGGCTGCTTGGCGTACGCCACAACCTCGGTGATGACGTCCTTCGCCAGATCCTGAGCCGAACGAATCACCACCACCGACCGGTCCCCGAAGAGCGAGGGCGAAGTCAACTGGGTCAGCTCACCGGTGCCCATCTTCCCCCCGACGAGATCGTGCACCTCGACGGTCGGATCGGCGGACCGCACGGCCCCGACGACAGCACCCACTGCCCGCTCGGCAAGCAGCTCCTCATCGCCGACGACCAAGGTCACAAGTGCTGGATCGGTTCCCGCCATGTCAGGCAGCATGCCATGCGCCACCGACAACCTGGTACTCAACACCTGCCCCGGCCCCTGAGATGCGACTGTGAGCGGTACGTGGCGCCGCCACAGCAGTGAGATCCGGCCGAATTGATCCGAGGCAGACCGGTTGTCACTGAGGCGGACTGGTCGTCCCCAAGGTCCTCGGTACGCAGCGCGGCTCGGGTAGCCCGGATCAGAGGAGCGCCGCGATTTCCGGCCAGGAGTAGCAGACCCCGTCGGGTGGTGCCTCACCCGCGAGGACTCCGCCGAGCGAGGTGTAGAAGCGGCGAGCGCGTTCGTTGACGGCCAGTACGCGGATCGCCAGCGAGCCGAACCCGTCGGCGGACAGGTCGGCCGCCGACGCCCGCAGAAGGGCACGGCCATGGCCATGGCCCTGATGTCCGGGACGGACAGCGAGGGCGTAGATCTCGGCGTCATGGCCGAGCTCCGAATCCGCCGGACCGCCCATGACCAGACCGATGACCGTCCTGTCCGGCAGCTCGGCGACCCTGGTGTGGTGTGGCCGGGGTCGTTCGGCTGCCTCTCTGAGGAGATTCCGGCGCCAATTGGCAGTGGATTGCTCGCGCGTGACGTCGAAGTCCTCGAAGTCGGCGAACGCGGCACAAGTGACCTCGGCCATGACCTCGGCCTCGGATGGGAGGGCGTACCGAATCCGCATGAGCGGAGACTACGGTGAAATGGCCAATGGGGAGCGGACGGCGCCGCAAGTCCTCCGCGCCGCGCCGGCCGCCGGAGACGTCGGACGGGCCGTGCTCACGCGCTCCGAGCTCGACCGGCCCGGTGCGTGGTGCGATCTGGCGCTGAATCCGGTGGCACCGGCGTACTTCCGCCCACCTGATCCACTCCGAATGTCCCCGCCAACTGCCGCTCTCAGCCGCCATCCATCGCTCACAGCCACAGGAGAACGCTGGTGTCCG
>JABFVJ010000460.1 GCA_013362835.1 Nonomuraea sp.
CCGGTGCCGAGCCCCGGGCCGAGCAGCCACGCCTGCACGCGGCCGACACCCTCGATCGAGGGCCGGTCCAGCGGCGTGATCACCGCTTCCGGCCAGTGCGCGCGCACCTGCGCGACCGGCGCGTCAGGGCCCGCGTAACGCACCATGCCGGCGCCCGCGCGCAACGCGCCGCCGACGGCCAGCACCGCCGCGCCGGTGTACAGGTCGCTGCCCGCCGCGACCCCGAGCACCCCTCTGCGGTACTTGTCGGACTCCTTGCCGGGCCTGGGCAGCAGCTCGGCCACGTCGCCCCTGGTCAGCGCGGCCACGTCGGGGTCGGGCAGGCAGGGGCCCAGCCCGATGTCCACCAGCTCCACGGTCCCCGCGCGCGCGGCTCCCGGATCGACGAGCAACCCCGTCTTGTACGCCCCCATCGTCACCGTCATCATGGCCCGCACCGCCGCCCCGGCGACCCGCCCGCTGCTCGCGTCCACGCCGCTCGGCACGTCGACCGCCACGATCATGGCGTCGGCCGCGTTCGCCTCCTCGGCCAGCCGCGCGTACGGCTCCCGCAGCGCCCCCGTGGCCCCGATCCCGACCAGGCCGTCGACGATCAGGTCGGCGTCCTCGATCGCCTGGGCGTCGACGACGCGGCCTCCGGCGTCGAGGAAGGCGCGCAGGCCGGACTCGTGCGTCTTCGAGCCGGCCAGGATCGCCCCCACCCGGGCGCCGCGGCGGGCCAGGCGTTCGCCGGCGTACAGGGCGTCGCCGCCGTTGTCGCCGCTGCCGACGAGGAGCACGACCCGGGCGGCGTACACGCGGCCGAGCAGGTCGGCGCAGGCGGCGGCGAGGCCGTGGGCGGCCCGCTGCATGAGGGTGCCCTCCGGCAGTCGCGCCATCAGCGTCCGCTCGGCGCCCCGGATCTGGTCGGCGGTGTAGGCGGTCTTCATGGCCTCACTCCGTTCGGCTGCTCGGTCGCCACATGCCGTCGAGCGCATGATCCGAAACTATCCCTCCGCGATCACATAGGCCACGGCGACGCCCGCGTCGTGGCTGAGCGACAGGTGCCAGCGCTTGACCCCGAGGCCGTACGCCACGTCGGCGGCCTTGCCGGTGATGTGCAGCTCCGGCTTGCCCAGCTCGTCGCAGCGCACCTCGGCCTCCAGGTGCCCGAGCCCCTTGGGCGCCCCGAGCGCCTTCGCCACGGCCTCCTTGGCGGCGAACCTGGCCGCCAGCGAGTGCACCGGCAGCGGCCGTTCGACGTCGGTGAACAACCGCTCCCGCAGTTGCGGCGTACGCGCGAGCGCCGCCTCGAAGCGGGCGATGTCCACGATGTCCACTCCGATACCCAGGATCATCGCCCCAGCGTACTCAGAACAGGCCGCGCTCCCATGGCCCCCAGATGGCGAACGATCTGCCCTGTTTGGCCTGGACGTTCACGTACAGCGTCTTGCCGCCCGGGCCGAAGGTCGAGCCGGCGAACTCGGCGCCCGGGTCGTCGGGGATCGGCTCCAGGCGGCAGAAGTCGAAGATCTCGCCGGTCCTGGTCAGGCCGCGCAGGAAGTTGGCGCCGTCGCCGTCCTCGCACAGCACCAGCGTGCCGCGGCCGCTGACCGTCACGTTGTCGGGCAGGTCGAGCACCGACGAGCGCGGCGACTCGTAGGCGAGCCTGAGCCGCCCGCTCCACGTCTCGTACGCCCACACCTGCCCCCGCCCCTTGCCGAACCCGGACGGCGGCGGGGTGTCGCCCTGCGCGGTGGCCCCGCCCTGGGTGGAGACGAAGTACACGGTGCCCTGGTGGAACACCGCCCCCTCCAGCCTGGAGAAGATCGCCGCGCCCTTCTCCCGCCCCTGCCGGCCCACGGCCTGGACGGCCTCGTCGTTGGACGGCCTGCCGGTGAACGTGGGATCGGGATCGTCGATGTCCACCCACACCGTGGCGTACGAGGCTCCGGCCCGCTGCCCGGCGGACAGGTTCTCGCGCTTCGCGCCCCGGACGGCGAGCATCTGCAGCCTGCCGCCGTCCAGCAACGTCCCGGCCTGCATGGGGTGCTTGGGCGGCAGGTAGCGGTAGAAGCCGGAGGGGAAGGCGAAGTTGTCCTCGGTGAGGTAGACGGCGCCGGTGGAGGGGTCGAAGGCGGCCGACTCGTGGGCGAAACGCCCGGCCGATCTGATGGGCCTCGCGCTGGAGGCGCGGTTGAGCGGCACCTCGAACAGGTAGCCGTGCTTGCGCGTGAGCTTGGAGTTGTCGCCGCCGAAGACGTCGTCGCCCACGTCGGGGCCGTTGACCGTCTCCTCGCAGCTCACCCAGGCGCGCCAGAGCATCGGGCCGCCGGAGCAGTTCATCATGGTGCCGGTCAGCGAGGGGACGCTCTTGATCACCTCGCCGTACCTGGTGACGTGGAGGGTCGACGTGCCGCCTCCGGCCATCGGGTCGTACGCCTTGTCCTCGTCGCCGAACGCGCCTACCGGGCCGTTGACCTCGTGGTTGCGTACGAGGATCGTGCTGTCCTTGGGGCCGGCGAAGGCCGCCATGCCGTCGTGCCTGCCGGGCACGGTGGTGCCGTCGGAGAACTTCTCGCCGGCGGCGCTGAACGAGCGGTACCTGAATCCCTCGGGCAGGTTCAGGCGTACCTTGCCGTCGCGCAGGTCGGCCACGGGCTTGAGCCGTCCGTAGCCGCGTACCGGCTGGACGCCGCCACGGGCTCCCGCGCAGGAGACCCCGGCGAACGGCCCGGCGACGGCGATCACGTTGGCGATGAAGCGGCGACGATCCACAAGTCCTCCCGGGAGGCTACGCCTGGAACAGTAGCCGCCTCCAAATCCCGACATACCCGGATCGACCAGACGGGTCTTCTTTCCCCGAACTGGCTATCGGTAATCCCACGTCTTTGTCCACAGGCTGTGGACGACGATCGACGGGCACCCGGCCATGATCGCATTTGTCGCGCATCGCTACGCTGCCTAGGTGAACAACGGCTACGTGGAACTGAGCAGGGAGCAGTGGAGCGAGCTCCGCAAGAACACGCCCTTGACTCTCACCGCAGACGAGCTGGAAGACCTGCGCGGCGTCGATGACCCCATCGACCTCACCGAGGTCACCGACATCTACCTCCCCCTGACCCGGCTGCTCAACCTGCACTTCACCGGGTCCAAGCAGCGCAGCAGCGTGCTGAGCGCCTTTCTCGGGGACCCCGGGACGCGCGTCCCGTACATCCTCGGCATCGCGGGAAGCGTCGCGGTCGGCAAGTCGACCACGGCGCGGCTGCTGCACACCCTCCTCGCCCGCTGGCCCGAGCACCCGCACGTGGAGCTGATCACCACCGACAGCTTCCTCTACCCCAACGCGGTGCTGGAGTCGAAGGGCATCATGCACCGCAAGGGCTTCCCCGAGAGCTACGACCGGCGGGCGCTGGTCAGGTTCGTGGCGGAGGTGAAGGCGGGGGCGCCCGAGGCGTACGCCCCCATCTACAGCCACCTGGAGTACGACATCGTCCCCGACGAACGCCAGGTCGTGAAAAATCCGGACATCCTGATCATCGAGGGCCTCAACGTCCTCCAGCCCGCCCCGCCCACGTCCCTCGCGGTCAACGACTACTTCGACTTCTCCATCTACGTCGACGCCAAGGTCGAGGACATCCGCACCTGGTACGTCGAACGCTTCCACAAGCTCCGCCGCACGGCCTTCGAGGACCCGAAGTCCTACTTCAAGTACATCGCCGAGCTCTCCTACGAGGAGGCCACGGCGTTCGCGGTCAACGTCTGGCGTGACATCAACGAGCGCAACCTGGTCGAGAACATCGCCCCCACCAGGGGCCGCGCCGATCTGGTCCTGCAGAAGGGCGCCGACCACGCGGTCAGGCGGGTACGGCTTCGCCGAACCTGAACACCTCGTCGAAGACGTAGGCGCCGAACCTGCCCGCGCACTCCTGGTCGTCGATGTCGGCGAACCAGCAGTCCTCACCATGATCGTGGCATCTGAAGCTAGTCATGTGAGGCAGCCTCGCGTACGGAGGTCAATACGACGTCAACGTCGGATGGACAAGAATGGCGGGGTGCTACATCTGCGACTGATCACCCCCGCCGACCGCAGCGACGAGGCGGCCCGCGTGCTGGAGGAGTGCACGGGGGTCACCAACATCATCGTCCTGCCCGGCGCGGGCCGCGAGCCGAAGGGCGACGTCATCCTCTGCGACGCCGCCCGCGAGTCGGCCAACGAGGTGATCGGCAAGCTCAAGTGGATCGAGGAAGAGGGCTCGATCGCCATCGAGCAGGTCGACATCTCGCTGTCGAAGGCCGCCACGGCGGCGGTCGAGGAGGCGCCCGGCGACCCAGACGACGCGGTGGTGTGGGAGGAGCTCGCCCACAAGGTGCACACCGACTCCCGCATCACCTGGGCCTACCTGGCGTTCCTCGCCATCGCCACGCAGCTCGCGGGCATCGGCGTCCTGCAGAACTCCCCCATCCTGATCGTCGGCGCGATGGTGCTCGGGCCCGAGTTCGGCTCCGTCGCCGCCATCTGCTTCGGCCTGCTGCGCGGGCGCTGGCGACTGATCATCTCCTCCTTCAGGACGCTGGTCGTCGGATTCACGGCGGCGATCGCCGTCACCTTCGCCTGCGCGCTGGTCTCCAACTGGCTCGGCTGGATCACCCTGAACAACCTCCGGGTCAACGAGGAGGTGCGGTTCATCGTCACGCCCGACAAGTGGTCGTTCATCGTGGCGCTGCTGGCCGGCGCGGCCGGCGTCCTGTCGATCACGGCCGGCAAGTCCTCGGCCCTGATCGGCGTCTTCATCTCGGTCACCACGGTCCCGGCCGCCGGCTACCTCGCCGTCGCCCTCGCCCTGGGCGACTGGAAGGAGGTCGCGGGCTCGGTCTCCCAGCTCGCCGTGAACATCCTCGGCATGATCATCTCGGGCACCGCCACCCTCCTGGTCCAGCGAAAATTCTGGCCTCAAGTAGGACACCGTTCATCCGTGTGAACGAGGCCAGGCCCACCCCGGGACAGGTAGGGTCCGCCACATGCACATCCTCGCCACCGAGGGGCTGACCAAGCGCTTCCCCACCGTCACCGCGATCGACCAGCTCACGGTCTCCGTGGGGTCCGGCGTCACCGGTCTGGTCGGGGCGAACGGCGCGGGCAAGTCGACGCTGATCAAGATCCTGCTCGGCCTGCTGCCGCCCACCGGCGGCACCGCCCGGGTGCTCGATCTGGACGTCACCGCGCAGGGCGCCGAGATCCGCAGACTCGTCGGCTACATGCCCGAGCACGAATGCCTCCCTCCCGATGTCTCCGCGACCGAGCTGGTCGTCCACCTCGCCAGGATCTCCGGGCTGCCGCGTACGGCCGCCCGCGAGCGCGCCGCCGACGTACTGCGTCACGTGGGCCTGGCCGAAGAGCGCTACCGCCCGATCGGCGGCTACTCCACCGGCATGAAGCAACGGGTCAAACTGGCCCAAGCTCTCGTGCACGACCCCAAACTCGTCTTCCTCGACGAGCCCACCAACGGTCTCGACCCACGCGGCCGCGACGAGATGCTGACCCTGATCCGGCGCATCGGCACCGAGTTCGGCATCAGCGTGCTCGTCACCTCCCATCTCCTCGGCGAGCTCGAACGCGTCTGCGACCACGTGATCGTCATCGACGCGGGGCGGCTGCTGCGCTCGTCGGCGATCTCGGAGTTCACGCAGGCCACGCAGACGGTCACGGTCGAGGTCGACGAGGGCCTTGAGCCGCTGGCCCAGCGCCTGACCGAGACCGGCCAGGCCGTCTCCCAGCAGGGCCGCCTGCTGGTGGTCAAGGTGCTCGGGCCCGAGACGTTCGACGCGATCCGCGACGCCGCGGCCGACCTCGACCTCTGCCTGATCCGCCTCGAACAGGGACGACACCGCATCGAGGACGTCTTCAGGGAGGAGGTGGCCAGTGTCTGAGATCTACGACATCGGCTACCGGCACTACGACGGCCCCACGATGGGCCGGGGCTACGCCACCCGCGCCCTCGCCGTCCACAGCCTGCGCGGCATCTTCGGGCTCGGCCGTCCCATGCGCAGCAAGCTCGTGCCGTTCGCGCTGGCCGTGATCATGTTGCTGCCCATGGTCGTGTCCATCGCGCTCATGGCGCTGGCCAAGCAGCGCGGCATCCCCTACAGCGGGTTCGCCGTCATCATGCAGGCCGTGGTGGCGATCTTCCTGGCCGCGCAGGCCCCCTCGGTCGTCGCGCCCGACCTGCGCCACCGCGTGCTGCCGCTCTACCTCTCACGTCCGATCTCGGTCGCCCAGTACGTGACCGCCAAGGTCGCCGCGATGACCGTCGCCCTGTTCCTGCTGATCGCGGCGCCCCTGACACTCATGTACGTCGGCGAGATCGTCGTCGACATGCCGGGCCCGCCCGCGACGGGCGAATACCTCGGCGCCCTGCTCATGGCGTTGGTGCTGGCGCTGCTGCTGTCGGCGTTCGGCCTGGCCATCGCCTCGTTCACGCCCCGGCGCGGGCTCGGCGTGGCCTCGGTGATCACCGTCTACCTGCTGTCGTTCGCGGCGGTGCCGGTGCTCTACGGCACGCTGACGTCGACCGGCAACGAGGAGGCGGCCAGGTGGGCCTGGATCGCCGATCCGTTCTGGCTGGTCGACTCCGTGCAGTCGTGGCTGTTCGGCACCCCGAGCCACGCCGACGGCCCCTATCCCAACGGCCCCGCCTCGGCGGCGATCCTGGTCGTGCTGATCGGCGTCGGCCTGACCGCCCTCGCGCTGCGCTACAGGAAGGCGGCCTCGCGATGAAGATCGAGCTCTCCCAGGTGTCCCGCTGGTACGGCAACGTGGTCGCGGTCAACGACGTGACGATGACGATCGGGCCGGGCGTCACGGGCCTGCTCGGCCCCAACGGCGCGGGCAAGTCGACGCTCCTGCACATGATGGCCGGCTTCCTGCCCCCGTCGGGCGGCGCGGTCACCCTGGACGGCACCCCGGTCTGGAAGAACCACCAGATCTACCGAAATATCGGCCTGGTCCCGGAACGCGAGGGCGTGTACGGGTTCCTCACCGGCTGGCAGTTCGTCCTGTCCGCCGCCCGCCTCCACGGCCTTCCCGACCCCGTCGAGGCCGCCCGCAAGGCCCTCGCCACGGTCGAGATGGAGGAGCCCAAGGACCGGCGCGTGGAGACGTACTCCAAGGGCATGCGCCAGCGGGTCAAGGTGGCCGCCGCGCTCGTCCACGACCCGCCCGTGCTGCTCCTCGACGAGCCGTTCAACGGCATGGACCCGCGCCAGCGCCTCCACCTGATGGACCTCATCCGCGCCATGGGCACCGCGGGCAAGACGATCCTGTTCAGCTCCCACATCCTGGAAGAGGTCGAACGGGTCGCCCAGCACATCGAGGTCCTGGTCTCGGGCCGCCACGCGGCCTCGGGCAACTTCCGCGAGATCAGGCGCCTGATGACCGACAGGCCCCACCTGTTCATGATCCGTTCCAGCGACGACAGGAAGCTGGCCGCGGCCCTCATCCGCGACGAGTCGGCGGGCGGCATCACCCTCCGCCAGGACGGCCTGGAGGTCCAGGCGACGGAGTTCCGCCGGTTCGCCCGCCTGCTCCCCCGCGTCGCCCAGGCCGAGGGCGTACGCCTGCACCAGGTCTCCCCCGCCGACGAGGACCTGGAGAGCGTCTTCGCCTACCTGATCAACAGGAGCACCTGACATGAACACAGTCGTCGCGGGGATCACGTACCGCTCGCTGCTCGGGCGGCGGCGGATCGTCCTGCTCCTGCTGCTCCCGCTCGTCCTGATCGGCCTGGCCGTGCTGCTGCGCCTGCTCGACGGCGCCGACCAGCGCTCGGCCGTGCTGCTGATGCAGAAGTTCGCCGTCAGCGCCGTGCTCCCGCTGCTCGGCGTCATCGCCGGCACCGGCGTCATCGCCCCGGAGATCGACGACGGGACGATCATCCACCTGATGTCCAAGCCCATCGCCAGGCCCGTGATCGTGCGGACCAAGTTCCTGGTGGCGGCCTCGGTCATGGCCCTGTTCTCGGTGGTGCCGACCTACCTGGCGGCCTGGATCCTCGTCCGCGGCGAGGACGGCATCGCGCTCGGCTTCGCCGCCGGCGCCCTGGTGGCGGGCATCGCCTACGCCGCCCTCTTCCTGCTGCTCGGCGTCGTGACCAAGCACGCGGTCACGATCGGCATCATCTACGCCCTCGTCTGGGAGGTCGTCGTCGGCAACCTCATCCCGGGGGCGCACAAGTTCTCGATCCAGCAGTGGGCGCAGACGATCGCCGACCAGATCTCCGACTCGCCGTTCCTGACGACGGACGTCTCGATGGGCTTCGCCGTGCCGGCCCTGATCATCGTGATCGTGGGCGCGGTCTTCTGGGCGGGCCGGCGGCTCAAGGTGTTCGCCCTCACCGGCGACGAATGACAAACGGCGGGTACGACACGATCGTCGTACCCGCCGCGAGCGTTTCTCAGACGCAGGCCGTACGGACCACGTCGGCCAGGCGGCCCGCCACCTGGCTGGCGTGCTCCTCCGAGGCCGCCTCCACCATCACCCGGATCATGGGCTCGGTGCCGCTCGGCCGGATCAGGACCCGGCCCGTCTCGCCCAGCTCCGCCTCGGCCTCGGCCACGGCGGCGATGAGCTCGGGCACCGACGACTTGCCCCTGTCGACGTCCTTGACGTTGATCAGGATCTGCGGCATCGGGGTCATGACGGAGGCCAGCTCCTTCAGCGGGACGCCCGACTTGGCCACCACGCCCAGCAGGTGGAGCGAGGTCAGCAGGCCGTCGCCGGTGGTGGCGTGGTCGAGCATGATGACGTGCCCGGACTGCTCGCCGCCCAGGTTGAAGCCCTCGGACTTCATGCGTTCGAGCACGTAGCGGTCGCCGACCGCGGTCTCGATCACGGTGATGCCCGCCTCGCGCATCGCCAGCTTGAAGCCCAGGTTGGACATCACGGTCGCGACCACGGTGTCCTTGGCCAGCAGGCCCTCACCGTGCATGGCGGCCGCGAGCACCGCCATGATCCGGTCGCCGTCGATGATCTGGCCCGTGTGGTCGACCGCGAGGCAGCGGTCGGCGTCGCCGTCGTAGGCCACGCCCAGGTCGGCGCCCCTGGACACGACCACCTGCCGGAGCTTGTCCAGGTGGGTGGAGCCGTGTCCGGCGTTGATGTTGAGCCCGTCGGGCCGCGCGCCGATGGCCTCGACCCGCGCGCCCGCACGCACCAGCGCCTCCGGCGCGACCATGTGGGCGGCGCCGTGCGCGCAGTCGACCACGATGTGCAGGCCGTCGAGCGCGGCGGTCATCGTCGTCAGCACGTGAGAGATGTAGCGGTCGGCCTCGCCGTAGGCGTCGCGTACGCGCCCGACGCCGGAACCGACGGGGAAGGACCAGGTCTCACCGAGCCGCCGCTCGATCTCGTCCTCGACCGCGTCGGACAGCTTGAAGCCGCCCCTGGCCAGGAACTTGATGCCGTTGTCCGGCGCCGGGTTGTGCGACGCGGACAGCATGACGCCGAGGTCGGCGCCGAGCGCGGCGGTGAGGTGGGCGACGGCCGGGGTGGGCAGCACGCCGAGGCGCAGCACGTCCACTCCAGACGCCGCGAGGCCGGCGACCACGGCGGCCTCCAGGAATTCCCCGGAGGCACGCGGGTCCCGGCCCACGACCGCTACCGGCCTGCGGCCGGTAGCGGCGAACGCGCCTGCATCGCCGAGGACGTGAGCCGCCGCGACCGAGAGGTCCATGGCGAGCTCGGCCGTGAGGTCGCGTCCCGCGACCCCACGTACCCCGTCGGTGCCGAAAAGGCGCGCCAATTTAGCGCTTGCTGTACTGCGGAGCCTTGCGGGCCTTCTTGAGGCCGTACTTCTTCCGCTCCGTGGCGCGGGCGTCACGGGTGAGGAAGCCGGCCTTCTTCAGCGGCGGCCGGTTGACCTCGACGTCCAGGACGGCCAGGGCGCGGGACAGGCCCATGCGCAGCGCGCCGGCCTGGCCGGTCACGCCGCCGCCGTCGATGCGCGCGATGACGTCGAACGCCTCTTCGGCGCCGAGGACCACGAAGGGCTCGTTGACGATCTGCTGGTGGACCTTGTTCGGGAAGTAGACGTCCAGCGAACGACCGTTGATCGTCCACTTGCCGGTGCCGGGGACGATGCGCACGCGGGCGATCGCCTCCTTGCGGCGACCGGTTCCGTACGAGTTGCCCGTGGTGACGGGCTTACGCACGGGCGCGTCAGCGCTGGCAGCGGACTCGGTGGTGTACTCGGACGGGAAGTCCTCGCCGGAGAGGTCCTCCAGCTCGGCCTCGACGACCGTCTCGACACCGGTGGGCTCAGCCACGGTTCTCCTCTAACTCTTTCGGAACTACTACTGGGCGATCTGGGTGATCTCGAACGGCACCGGCTGCTGGGCCTGGTGCGGGTGCTCGGAACCCGCGTAGACCTTCAGCTTCTTGGCCATCTGCCGGCCGAGGGAGTTCTTCGGCAGCATTCCCTTGACGGCCTTCTCGACGGCCTTGTCGGGGCGCTTGTCCATGAGCTCGCCATAGCTGACGGAACGCAGACCGCCCGGGTAGCCCGAGTGACGGTACGCCTTCTTCTGCTCACGCTTGTTACCGCTCAGCGCGATCTTGCCGGCGTTGATGACAATGACGAAGTCACCCGTGTCGACGTGGTTCGCGAAGATCGGCTTGTGCTTGCCGCGGAGCAGGTTCGCGACGTGGCTGGCCAGCCGGCCCAGCACGACATCGGTCGCGTCGATGACGTACCACTGACGCTGGACGTCGGCGGGCTTCGGTGAGTACGTGCGCACGGTCGTAGCCTTCTTTTGCTCGCGTCTTCGGCGCTGTCGGATGCGACAGCTACATGGGTCGGTCGGTGCGGGCACACGGCAGCCCGGACCTTCCGTCTCCCCGAGCCCGATGGGCTTGAATGATGGGAGATGACGCCGGACGCGCCGCGCATCGGTCACGCTGGACCTATGCACACAACGAACGATTAGGTTACCTGCCCGCAGGCGCGCAGGTCAAAAGACCGGTAACCCTGCACGAGTGTACCCGAGGACAGAACGGTTCGATTTCGTTTCCCTGGGATCCCTTCTTTCTCAGGACCCGACATCTCTATCGTTAGCTGCGGTATGTGGCGGAACTCTCACACCCGGCAAACCCAGCGCGGCGCGCGGCGCCGGAACGGCCTGGGGGTGCTGGCCTGCCTGATGGCGGCCCTGTTCGCGGGTGTGCTGCTCGGCCGGCTGTCCGACGACGTCGAGCCGACCGCCCACATCTACCTCAACGAGACCGCCCCGCCCGCCGCCGCCGCGACCCCGCGTGCCGCCCCGACCACGGTGAAGAAGGTCCAGCCCGAGCTGGATCGCATTCCCCGCCAGGCCACCACGGTCAAGACGCCGCGCGGCAGATCCACCCCCAAGCCCACGAAGACCCCGGAAGGGCAGATCCCCGGCTACGACGCCCAGGACGACCCCACCCAGGTGTTCACCGGCGACGGGCAAGGCGTCAAGGTCATCCCCGGCCTCGCCGCGCGGGTCGTCGCGCTCACCAACATCGCCAGGGCCGAGCACGGCTGCGGACCGCTCCGGGTCGACAGCAGGCTCGGGCGGTCGGCGCGCCAGCACTCGCTGGAGATGGCGCGTACCGGGCAGCTCGCCCACAACTCCCCCAACGGCGCCTCCCCCTGGGACCGGATGGACCGCGCCGGCTACCACTGGGGCGCCGCCGAGAACATCGGGAACGGCTACAGCACCCCTGAGCAGGCCGTACGCGGCTGGCTGGACAGCCGCGACCACCGCAGGAACATCCTGGACTGCACCCTGAAGGCCATCGGCGTCGGCGTCGCCTCGGGCACGAACGGCCCCTGGTGGACCCAAGACTTCGGAACTCAATGATGAACATCACGGTAATGTCGCCGCATGGTTTCCAACGGCAATGAGGAACGCGGGAGCGGCATGGACAGCGGTCCCCGCCGTTCACGCAAGGACCGCGCCGCCGAAGGCGAGACCACCGAGCAGACGGCGCAGAGCAGCAGGGTCGGGTGGAGCCCCTACGACGAGGGCCGCACCTCGCGCGCCCCTCTCTGGTTCGCGATCGGCGGTGTCGCGCTGCTGGCCCTGCTCGGCGGCGGCATCGCGATGATGTGGAGGGCCGACGGCCCGAGCGCCGAGGCCGAGGCCCCGACCAGGACGTCCGCGCCGCTCCCCTCGGCCCCGCCCGGCAAGTACGGCTTCGCCGCCGAACGCACCACCGACCCCGACCCGATCTCGGTCAAGGAGATCTTCGGGTCGAAGAAGAAGTTCACCGTCGCGGGCCGCCCCTATGAGATGACGATCACCAGCAAGGACAAGAAGTGCACTGACGGCGCCCTCGGCGACAAGCTGCAGAAGGCGCTCAAGGCGGGCAAGTGCACCCAGCTCGTCCGCGCCAGCTTCCGCGACAAGTCCGGCACGGTGATCGGCACGGTCGGCGTGGCCAACCTCAAGTCGAGCAGCACCGCGAGCAAGGTCGCCAAGGTCGGTGACGCGAGCAACTACGTCAAGCCGCTGACCGGCAAGGACAGCGTCACCAAGTTCCTCGGCTCGGGCAGCGGCGGCGCCAAGATCTCGACCCACGGCCATTACGCGATCATGGTGTGGTTCCAGAACAAGGACGGCAGCAAGCCCGACAAGAAGGAATCGAAGCGCATCTTCGAGGCCATCAGCGACGTCACCGGCGCGACCGTCTTCAAGGCCCTGGACAACCGGTCGGTGACCGGTAGCGCGCTGAGCTGAACCGGCATCAGATGCGTTAACCCCCCAAAGGGGACGGCGGATCCCGTTGGGAACACCCATACCGACATAACGATCTCGCTACTCTCGCTAGGCTCGCCCTATGCGTGGCCAGGAACCCGGGTCTGAGCACGATCGCAGGGAAGCCGACCGTACGACCGCACCAGCGATGCCACCGCCGAGCTTCGGCCAGACGGGCCGCGACGTCCCACCGACGTCCACCCCGGCAGGCGAGCTCGGCGACGAGGCGCGGCTTTCGCGCGGAACCCCACCGGACCCCACCGATGCACGGGTTCCGCACGGAACACCACCGCCCCCCGCCGAGGCACGAATTTCCCACGGCACCCCGCCGGACCCCGCCGACGCGCGGACCCCGCCATTGCGCGGGCCTCGCACGGGACACCGCCGGACCCTGCCGACGCGCGGGCCCCGCACGGGACACCACCGGACCCCGCCGACGCGCGGGCCCCGCACGGGACACCACCGGACCCCGCCGAGACACGGATTTCCCACGGCACACCGGACCCCGCCGACGCGCGGGTTCCGCACAGGACACCCTCGGACGCCACCGAGGCACGGGTTCCGCACAGGACACCGTCGGACGCCACCGAGGCACGGGTTCCGCATGGGGCACCGTCGGAGCACGACGAGGCGCGGCCTTTGCGTGGGGCGGCGTCGGAGGCCGACGAGGAGTCCGCCGGTCGGCAGCCATGGGAGGTGGCCGGCGACGACGCGGCTCCCTACGACTGGTTCGCCGACCCCGACGACGAGCCCCCCGTCGCCCACCCGCCGCACTCCTTCGCGCCCGGTGCGACCCCCCACGGCCCAACCCCCTATGAGGCGACCACCGGCGCCCCCCGCGGCCCCCGCGCCGACGAGGAACCCACCCGGAACGAAGCCCCCTGGACGTCCCCCGCCCCACCCGACGAAGCCCCCTGGACGTCCCACCACCACTCCGCCCAACCCCCCTGGGGCCCCCGCACCGACACCCCACCCTGGTCCCCCCAGCCCCCACGCCCCCCTCACCCCGAGAACACCGCATGGCGCCCTCCCCCTGAGGACACCGCACGAGCCCTTCACCCCGAAGCCACCGCCC
>JABFVJ010000237.1 GCA_013362835.1 Nonomuraea sp.
CTCGTCGGTGTAGGTCTCGTACCTCTCGTAGCGGTCGTCCTCCACGAGACCGAGGTAGACCGCCATCTTGCGCATCGCGCCGGCCATAGCTACGTCGTCCTCCTGCTCATGGTCGCACTCGCTCGGGCCCGTCGCCGGGTCCGAGGCGGCAGCCGTACCCCCTTGGAGCTCACCGCGGATCGACCTCTACTTGATCATGGGGTTGAAGACCCACTTGAGGGGACATTACCTGACGAAGGGCTTGCGACGACCGAGCAACGCCGTACCGATCCGCACGTGTGTCGCGCCGTAGGCGACGGCCTCGTCGAGGTCCTGGCTCATGCCCGCCGAGACCATCGTGGCGCGCGGATGCTGCTCCTGCACGCGGGTCGCCACCTCCCGCAGAACGGCGAACGCCTTGGCCGGCTCCTCCCCCAGAGGAGCCACCGCCATGACGCCGCCCAGCCACACGCCCTCGGCCAGCGCCACCTCGTCGGCCAGGGCGAGCACGTCGGCGGGCCGGGCGCCGCCCCGCTCGGGATCGTCGTCGAGCGCCACCTGGATCAGGCAGCCGACCTTGCGGCCCTGCCGCACGGCCTCCCTGCTGATCGCCTCCAGCAGCCTGAGCCGGTCGACCGAGTGGATCACGTCCGCGTAGCCGACCACGGAACGCACCTTGTTGGTCTGCAGCTGGCCCACGAAGTGCCAGGTGAGCGGCAGCCCGGCCAGCTCGTGGGCCTTGGACGCGGCCTCCTGGTCGCGGTTCTCGCCGACGTCGCGCACGCCCAGCTCGCACAGGATGCGCACGTCGCCGGCCGGTCTGGTCTTGGTGACCGCGATCAGGGTGACCTCGCCGCGGTCGCGGCCCACCGCCCGGCAGGCCTCCCCGATGCGCGTCTCGACCTCGGCCAGCCCGGCCGCGACCTCGTCCCTTCGCACGTCTCTCTCCCTCTCCCTGCCTCCATCGTCCCGCACCTCGGTACGCGTGCCGTACGCCACGATGGCCCCCTTTCCGTGCCGCGGGGTCGAACTCGCGGCGCACACGACGGCGCCGCTCCCGGATGCCTGCAGGGAGCGGCGGTGGGTGGTGAGCTACTTGAGGAAGTCGGGGACGTCGAGCTCCTCCTCCTGCTCCTCGAAGATCACCCGAGGACGTTTGGGAGGCTCCGACATGCGGGAGGTGATGGGCGTGGGCGGGTTGGCCGGTTCGGGCGTGGGCCTCGGGATCGAGACGGGGGCCTGCGGCTCGTCGTCGTCGAGGTCGGCGCCGACGGGCTCGGCCCGCTGCGCCGGCTCGACCGGCCGCACCGGCTCGGGACGCGGCTCCGGACGAGGCTCGGGCCGGGGCTCGGGCCTGAACTCCTGGCGCGGCTCCGGCCTGAACTCCTGCCGGGGCTCGGGCCTGAACTCCTGCCGCTGCTCCTGGCGGGGCTCGGCGCGGAACTCCTGGCGCGGCTCGGGCCGCGACTCCACGCGCGGCTCGGGGCGCACCTCCTGCCGCGGCGCGGGCGGCTCGGACTTCACGCTCGGCGAGGAGAGGCTGGGCCGCACGGGCGAGGACACCGGCGCGGCGGGCGCGGCGGCGGGCCTGCTCGCGGGCCTCGGCAGCGGCTTCTCGACCGGCGGCGGCACGTCGTCGAAGCCGGCCGCGATCACGGTCACCCGCACCTCGTCGCCGAGGGCGTCGTCGATGACCGTGCCGAAGATGATGTTGGCGTCGGGGGCTGCGGCCATCGACACCAGCTGCGCCGCCTCGTTGATCTCGAACAGGCCGAGGTCGGAGCCGCCCGCGATGGACAGCAGCACGCCGTGGGCGCCGTCGATGCTGGCCTCCAGCAGCGGGCTGGAGACCGCCATCTCGGCGGCCGCCACCGAGCGGTCGTCGCCGCGCGCGTGGCCGATGCCCATGAGCGCCGACCCCGCGCCCGACATGACCGACTTGACGTCGGCGAAGTCGAGGTTGATCAGGCCAGGGGTGGTGATCAGATCGGTGATGCCCTGGACACCCGACAGCAGCACCTGGTCGGCCGCCTTGAACGCGTCGAGCACGCTCACCTGCCGGTCGGAGATCGACAGCAGGCGGTCGTTGGGGATCACGATCAAGGTGTCGACCTCGTCGCGCAGCGTCTCTATGCCCGCCTCGGCCTGCGAGGCGCGCCGCCGCCCCTCGAAGCTGAAGGGCCGGGTCACGACGCCTATCGTCAGCGCGCCGAGCGAGCGGGCGATGTTGGCCACGACCGGCGCGCCGCCGGTGCCCGTGCCACCGCCCTCGCCCGCCGTCACGAAGACCATGTCGGCCCCCTTGAGGACCTCCTCGATCTCCTCGCGATGGTCTTCCGCCGCCTTGCGCCCCACGTCGGGGTTGGCGCCGGCGCCCAGTCCGCGCGTGAGCTCGCGGCCCACGTCGAGTTTCACATCGGCGTCACTCATCAGCAGCGCCTGGGCGTCGGTGTTTATCGCGATGAACTCGACGCCCTTGAGTCCCTCTTCGATCATCCGGTTGACGGCGTTCACTCCGCCGCCGCCGATGCCGACGACCTTGATGACCGCGAGGTAGTTCTGCGGTGCTGCCACGACGAGGGGCCTTTCCGCTCGTTGACTTGCCATTTCGGTGCGGATCGTCTCCGCGTTTTCTCAGTTCTCGTAACTCTCAACCTCAAGTTGAGATTTAGATTTATGTCAACCTGAGGATTGATACGGACAGTAGGAGTCGCCTACCAGGCGGGTCAACTAACCGCGCCGCAAGCACGTCCGGCGTGTCGCGGGCTGTCCGATTCGCTCCGGAGTCACGCCTGGTCGGGGCCTTCCTCTGCCGAACGTCCGAGTTACAGGCTCTCACGCCGCGACCCCCACCTCGCACAGGCACGCGATGCCCTTGCCGCGCGGTTGCCAGACCCTGACACTCGTGATCACTTCATGGTCACGACGTCGGGCGAGCTGACGTCGTACTGGGTGGCCTTGCGCCGCAGGAGCGAGACCAGGATGCGGCCTTTCTCCTGCGGACGGTCGGTACCGCCCCAGATGACCGTTCGCCCGTCGGACAGCTCCAGCGTCACGCCCTCGGCGGAGGCGGCGCGCACCTGCCTCACCTTGCCCGCCACCACGGGCGGGAGCGCCTGGACGACCTGGAGCGCCGCCATCGTGGCCGGGTCGCCCGCCGCCGGGCGGTCGACCTTGAGCAGCGGCAGCATGAACGGCGCCGCGTCCTTGACCTCGATCACCACGCCCTGCTTGTCGATGACCGCGAACTTGCCGCCCGCCGGGATCGCGGCGACCGGCTCGCGCTCGACCACTTCGATCTTGAGCGTGCCGGGCCAGACGCGGTCGACCTTCGCGCCCGCGAGCTGTCTGATGCCGAGCACCCGCGTCTCGACGCCGGCCAGGTCGACCGTGGCCAGAGGGTGCAGGTCGGCCACGCCCGCCTGCTGTTTGATGCGCTCGCTGGGAACTGTGAGATTTCCCACGATCTCGATCGAGCGCACGCCGAGGACCGGCGAGAAGAACACCAGCCAGGCGGCCGTGCCGACCACGCCCGCCGTCAGCAGCACCAGGAACGCCGTCCGCGCCTTCATCGCCCTCCCCGCCCGCCGGCTTCGAACCTACGCCGCGGGCCCGGCGCACCCGCCCACGCCACGCCCGTGAGGCTCAGGACAGGCGCGCCACGAGCTGCGGCCCGAGCTCGGTCACGTCGCCCGCGCCCATCGTGAGCACGATGTCGCCGGGACGCGCCCGCGCGGCCACCAGGTCGGGCACCGCGGCGCGGTCGGGGGCGTAGGCCACCCGATCGGCCGGGAGCGGCACGCGGTCGGCCACCATCGCGCCGGAGACGCCCGGCTCCGGGTCCTCGCGCGCGCCGTAGACGTCGAGCACGACGACCTCGTCGGCCAGCCCGAGCGCGACGCCGAACTCGTCGGCGAAGAAGCGGGTGCGGGAGTAGAGGTGGGGCTGGAAGATCGCGATGACCCGGCCGTGGCCGGAGTAGGAGGCGACCACGTCGCGGGCGGCCCGCAGGTCGGCGGCCAGCTCGGTCGGGTGGTGGGCGTAGCTGTCGAACACGGCGACGCCGCCCGCCTCGCCCTTGGCCTCGAAGCGCCGCTTGGCCCCGGTGAAGGCCGCCAGGCCGTCTCTGATGTCCTCGAACGCGAGCCCCAGCTCGTCGGCCACGGCGATGGCCGCGGTCGCGTTGAGCGCGTTGTGCGCCCCCGGGACGGCCAGCCGCACGTCTCCCCTGCCCTCGATGGAGAACACCGTGCCGAAGCCGTCGGGACGGACGCCGGTCACCCGGTAGTCGTCGCCGCGCTCGCCGTAGGTCCTGACCCTGAGGCCGCGCTCGCGGGCCCGGGAGATCAGGTCGGCGGCGCCCGGGTCGTCGGCGCAGACGATGAGCAGCGAGCCGACCCGGTCGGCGAACCGCGCGAAGCTGTCGTGCACGGCCCGCGGGTCGCCGTAGTTGTCGAGGTGGTCGGCCTCGACGTTGGTCACCACGGCGATGTCGGGCGCCAGCATGAGGAACGAGCCGTCGCTCTCGTCGGCCTCGGCCACGAACACCCGCCCCGAGCCCTCGTCGGCGCCGAGCCCGGTGGTGACGAGCTGGCCGCCCACGCAGTAGGACGGCTCGGCGCCGCACTTCTGCAGCGCCACGGTCAGCATCGAGGTGGTGGTGGTCTTGCCGTGGGTGCCCGCGATGGCCACGCCCGTGCGCCCGGCCATCACCGAGGCCAGCGCGGCGGCCCGCGGGATGATCCGCAGCCCCTGCTTGAGCGCCTCGCCCAGCTCGGGGTTGGAGTCGCGGATGGCGGTCGAGACGACCACGGTGTCGACGTCTCTGATGTGGGAGGCGGCGTGGCCGATGTGCACGGTAGCGCCCAGCTCGCGCAGCTCGGTCACCAGCTCGGAGCTGCGGGCGTCGCTGCCGGTCACGCGTACGCCGCGCTTGAGCAGGATGCGGGCGATGCCCGACATGCCCGCGCCGCCGATGCCGATGAAGTGCACGCGGCCGAGCTCTTCGACGGCGACGGGATCGACCAGCTTGACGAGACTCATCGGGCTATCTCCAACACTTTCCTGGCAAGCATGATATCGGCGTCCTTGCGCCCCAGCCTGGACGCGGCCTCCGACATGACGGCGACCCGCTCGGGGTCGCGGAGGATGGGCAGCACGTTCTGGATGATCCAATCGGGTGACAGGTCGGAATCGTCGGCCATGAGGCCCCCGCCGCCGCGCACGACGCGCTCGGCGTTGATCGCCTGCTCGCCGTTGCCGTGGGGCAGCGGCACGTACGCGGCGGGCAGCCCGACCGCGGTGAGCTCGGCGCAGGTCAGCGCCCCGCTGCGGCACAGCGCGACGTCGGCGGCGGCGTAGGCGAGGTCCATGCGGTCGACGTAGGGCAGCAGCACGTATTGGGGGTCGCCGGGCGGCGGCTCGCGGTCGACGGTGTTCTTGGGGCCGAGCACGTGGAGCACCTGGATGCCGGCCCGGCGCAGCACCGGCGCGGCGGCGAGCGCGGCCTCGTTGAGCGACCTCGCGCCCTGGGAGCCGCCGAAGACCAGCAGCGTGGGCCGGTCGTTCTCCAGGCCGAACCAGGAGCGCGCCTTGTCGCCCGTGGACAGCCGGTCGAGCGTGACGATCTCGCGGCGCAGCGGGGTGCCGATGTACTCGGCCTTGGGCAGCCCCGCCTCGGGGAAGCCGCTGAACACGTGGTCGGTGAGCCGGGCGCCGAGCCGGTTGGCCAGGCCCGGGCGCGGGTTGGCCTCGTGGACGACGATCGGCAGGCCGCGCCGCTTGGCCGCGAGGTAGGCGGGCGTGGCGACGTAGCCGCCGAAGCCGACGAGGATGTCGGCGCCCACGCGGTCGAGCACGGCGGCCACGGCGTTGATGGCCCCGGCGAGCCGCCCCGGCACGGTCAGCAGGCTCGGGGTGATCGCCCTGGGCAGCGGCACGGCCGGCACCAGCTCGAGGTCGTAGCCCCTGGCAGGCACGAGCCGCGTCTCCAAGCCGCGCTCGGTGCCCACGCAGGTGATGCCGACGCTCCGGTCAAGATGACGCAGCGCGTCCGCAAGGGCGAGCGCGGGCTCGATGTGCCCGGCCGTCCCCCCACCGGCGAGGACCACCCTCATCTCGGTCACTCCCTAACGTGTCACTCGGCCTCTGGTCGTACCCCCCAGGCCAAGCCAGCTTAGGGCCCGTGCGGCCGGTCCGGGGCCACGAGCGGCCAAGGCTTCGCGCGCGCCAGGCTCGCGTTTGGCGAACGACAGCAGGATGCCCAGCGAGGCGAGGGTGGGCAGCAGCGACGATCCGCCGTAGGAGACCAGGGGCAGCGGGATGCCGGTGATGGGCAGGACGCCGAGCACGGCGCCCATGTTGACGGTCGCCTGCCCGACGATCCAGGCCACCATGGCGGCCGCGGCCAGGCGGACGAAGGCGTCGTTGACCCGCACCGCGACCCGCAGGCCCGCGTAGCCGAGCAGGCCGAACAGCGCCACCACCATGATCGTGCCCATCAGCCCGAGCTCCTCGCCGAGGATGGCGAAGATGAAGTCGCTCTCGCCGTGGGGCAGCCAGCTCCACTTCTGGCGGCTGCTGCCGAGCCCGAGCCCGAACCAGCCGCCCGAGCCCATCGCGATCTGCCCCTGGACGGCCTGGTAGCCGGCGCCCTGCGCGTCGGCCCACGGATCGAGGAAGGCCCCGATGCGCGCCATCCGGTACGGCTCCACCTTGATCATGATGGCCGCGGCCAGCACCGCCAGCGCGAGGATGCCGCCGAACAGCTTGACCGGCGCCCCCACCACCCACAGCAGCGCCAGGAAGATCATGAAGAGCACCAGCGTGGTGCCGAGGTCGCGGCCGAGCATGACCATGACGGCGAGGATCGCGGTGCCGGGCATGAGCGGGATCAGCAGCTGCCGCCACTCGATCCGGCCCTGCCGCGCCCGTCTGGCCAGCAGGTCGGCCCCCCACAGCACGAGCGCCAGCTTGGCCGGCTCGGACGGCTGGAGGGTGAACGGGCCGACGTAGATCCACCGCTGCGCGCCCAGCTCGGACTCGCCGATGAACAGCACCATCACCAGCGCCAGCACCGACAGCGCCATCAGCGGGTAGCCGGCCCAGCGGAAGAACTTCAGCGGCAGGCGCGAGCAGGCGTACATGACCGGCAGGCCGACGGCGGCCGACAGCGACTGCTTGATGAACCACGAGAACGGGCTGCCGGTCTTCTGCTGCGCCTCCACGGCGGAGGCCGACAGCACCATCATCAGGCCGAGCGCGAGCAGCAGCGCGCTGCACATGATGATCAGGTAGTAGGTGGTCAGGGGCTTGTCGAGCAGCTCCTTCAGCGCGGCGCGCTGCTCGCGGACCCAGCTCGCGGGGCCTTCCTGAGCCTGGGACTCCCCCTTGCCGGGCCGGGCGGGCGCGGTGCCGGAGCTAGTGCTCACGCCGCCGCCTCAGCTCGTGCACGGCACGGGCGAAGGCCTCCCCTCGCGCCGGGTAGCCGGGGAACATGTCGAGTGAGGCGCCCGCGGGGGACAGCAGCACGGTGTCTCCTGGACTGGCCAGGCGCGCGGCTTCGGTGACGACGGTGTCCATCACACCAGTGTCTTGGCCCGGGATGTCCACGACGGGGACATTCGGCGCGTGTCGCGCGAGTGCTTCGGCGATCGTCGCGCGGTCGGCCCCGAGCAGGACGGCGCCGCGCAGCCGGGGGGCGGCCCGGCGTACGAGGTCGTCGACGTCGGCGCCCTTGAGCTGGCCGCCGGCCACCCACACGATCGACGGGTAGGCGCTCAGCGCGGCGGCGGCGGCGTGGGGGTTGGTGGCCTTGGAGTCGTCGACGTAGTCGACCTCGCCGACGCGGTCGACGTGGGCCAGGCGGTGGGGGTCGGGCTTGAAGGCGCGAAGGCCGAGGCGTACGGCCTCGGACGGGACGCCGAGCGAGCGGGCCAGCGCGGCGGCGGCCAGCGCGTTGGCCACGTTGTGCGGGGCGAGCGGCCGGATGTCGGCCAGCGTGGCGAGCTCCTCGGCCGCCTCCACCGGGTCGTCGACGAAGGCCCGGTCGACCAGCAGGTCCTCGACCAGGCCGAGCTGGCCCCGGCGCGGCGCCCGCAGCGTGAAGCCGACCGCGCCCTCGTAGGGCTCGGCCAGGCGGACGCACTCGGGGTCGTCGGCGTTGTAGATCACGGTGCCGGCGCGTTCGTAGACGCGGCCCTTGGCGGCCGCGTACGCCTCCATCGACCCGTGCCAGTCGAGGTGGTCGGGCGCCACGTTGAGGATCGCCGCCGCGTGCGGGGCGAGGGTGCTGGACCAGTGGAGCTGGAAGCTCGACAGCTCGACGGCGAGCGCGTCGTACGGCTCGGCGACCGCGCGTACGACCGGGACGCCCACGTTCCCCACGGCCAGGGCCTTGTGACCGGCGGCCAGCAGGATGGAGGTGAGCATGCGTACGGCGGTGGTCTTGCCGTTGGTGCCGGTCAGCGCGAGCCAGGGGGCCGCGTGCGGCGGGCGCAGCCGCCAGGCCAGCTCCACCTCGCCCACGACCTCCACGCCCGCGTCGAGGGCGGCGGCGATCAGCGGGTGGTGCGGCGCCCAGCCGGTGGTGACGAGCCGCGCGCAGCCCTCGGGCAGCGTCATCTCGCCGAACCTGGTCTCGACCCCGGCCGCGGCGAGCTCGGCGGCGGCGGCGAGCTGCCGCTCGCCCTCCACGGCCTCCACGACCACGACCCGCTCGCCGCGCTCGGCCAGCACCCTGGCGACGGCGGTGCCGGAGACGCCGAGCCCGGCCACGCAGGTGAACGTCATGGCTTGGGCATCCACTCGACGTAGAACAGGCCGAGCCCGAGCGCCGCGCAGAGCCCGGCGATCAGCCAGAACCTGACCACGATCGTGGTCTCGGCCCAGCCTTTCAGCTCGAAGTGGTGTTGCAGCGGCGCCATCCTGAACACCCGTTTCCCGGTCATCTTGAAGAACCCGACCTGGATGATGACCGACGCCGTGATGACCACGCACAGGCCGGCGAGGATGATCAGCAGCAGCTGCGTGCGGGTGGCGATGGCCAGCCCGGCCAGCACGCCGCCGAGGGCCAGGGAGCCGGTGTCGCCCATGAAGATCTTCGCCGGGGGGGCGTTCCACCACAGGAACCCGACCAGCGCCCCCAGCACGGCCGCGGCCACCACGGACAGGTCGAGCGGATCTCGTACCCAGTAGCAGTTGGGGCCGAGCTGGTCGATGCAGTTGTTGCGCAGCTGCCAGTTGCCGATCAGCACGTACGCGCCGAGCACCACGCCGGTCGCGCCGCTGGCCAGGCCGTCGAGGCCGTCGGTGAGGTTCACCGCGTTGGAGAACCCGACGATCATGAACAGCACCCAGATGGTGAAGCCGACGATGCCGATCGAGGGGCCGATGTCGCGCAGGAACGACAGCCGGGTCTCGGCGGGGGTGATGCCGTAGACGTTGGGGTTACGGGTGATCAGCACGGCGAACACGGCGCCGATGACGAGCTGCCCGAGCGCCTTGGCGCCGCTGCGCAGGCCGAGGCTGCGCTGCTTGTAGATCTTGATGAAGTCGTCGAGGAAGCCGACCGCGCCGAGCCCCGTCATGAGGAACAGCACGAGCATGCCCGACACCGTCGGCGGCGTGAGCGTGGCCAGGTGGGAGGCGCCGTAGGCGAGCAGCGCGGCCAGCACGAACACGATGCCGCCCATGGTGGGGGTGCCGCGCTTGCCCAGGTGGGCCTGCACGCCCTCCTCGCGGATCTCCTGGCCGTAGCCGCGCCGCGAGAAGAGCCTGATCGCCAGAGGGGTGCCCAGCATGGAGAGGACCAGGCCCACCGCGCCGGCGATGACGATGTTGATCACTGGGCGGTACCCCCGAGGAGGAGCTCCGCCGTGCGTTCCAGGCCCATCGCGCGCGGGCCCTTGACGAGCACCGCGTCGCCGGGACGCAGCACCCGGGCCAGCTCGGCCGCCGCCGCCTCCGCATCGGGGACATGTACGATCCGGGTCATCTGGGGAGCATATGGCCCTTCGCCTCCCGGCGACCCGCCGACCGCCGAGGCCGCCGCGTGGGCGCCCTCCAGCACCGGCTCCGCGTCCGGCCCCGCGACGATCAGGCCCGCGAGGCCCGCGCCGCCCGCCAGCCGCCCCAGCTCCGCGTTGAGCGCCGCGCTGTCCTCGCCCAGCTCGCGCAGCGCCGCGATGACCGCGAAGCGCCGCCGCCCCTGCCCGAGGGTGGCGAACATGCCGAACGCGGCCCGCATCGAGTCGGGGTTGGCGTTGTAGGCGTCGTTGACCACCGTCACGCCGTCGGGCCGGTCGCTGACCTCCATGCGCCAGCGGCTGCGCGGCGTGGCCTCCGACAGCTCCTCGGCGATCGTGGCGACCGGCAGGCCGAGCTCGTAGGCCGCGGCGGCGGCGGCCAGGGCGTTCTCGACCGCGTGCTCGCCGTACAGCTGCAGCGAGACGGCCGCCGCCCCGGACGGCGTGCGCAACGTGAACGAGGCCCGCCCGCGCGCGTCGACGGCGACCCCCTCGGCGCGGATGGCCGCGTCCTCGCCCCGCCCGAAGTACGTCACCCGCGCCTCGGTACGGGAGGCCATCTCCGACACCAGCGGGTCGTCGGCGTTGAGCACGGCGACCCCGGTGCGCGGCAGCGACTCGACCAGCTCGCCCTTGGCCTTGGCGATGGCCTCCTTGCCGCCGAACACGCCGAGGTGGGCGGTGCCGACGTTGAGCACCACGCCGATGGACGGCGGCGCGATGCGGGTCAGCTCCTTGATGTGGCCGATGTTGCGCGCGGCGAGTTCGAGCACCATGAACCGGGTGTCGGCGTCGGCGCGCAGCACGGTCAGCGGGTGGCCGAGCTCGTTGTTGAAGCTGCCCACGGGCGCGATCGTCGGGCCCATCCGGCCGGTGAGCCTGGCCAGCAGGTCTTTGGTGCTGGTCTTGCCCGCCGAGCCCGTCACGCCGATCACGGTGGCCCTGGGCAGCGCGGCGGCCTGGGCGGCGGCCAGCTCGGCCAGCGCGACCGCGGCGTCGGGCACGATCACCGCGGGCGCCTCGACCGGCCTGGTGGCGAGGACGGCGACCGCTCCGGCCCTGACCGCCTGCGCGGCGTAGTCGTGGCCGTCGACCCGCTCGCCGGAGAACGCGACGAACAACGATCCCGGTTCCACCGCCCGTGAGTCGATCACAACGGGGCCGCGCACCACGGCGCGGGGGTCTGCCATGCCCGACAGGGCGCCCGAGGTTATCTCGGCGATCCTGGCCAGAGGCAACGGGATCATCGGTGCTTCCTGCTTTCCTTACGTGCGTCGATCGCTTCGGCGACCACTTCGCGGTCGTCGAAGGGGATCACCTCGCCTGAAACGTACTGGCCCTGCTCGTGGCCCTTGCCGGCCACGACGATCACGTCGCCGCGCCCGGCCCGGCCGACGGCCAGCCCGATCGCGGCCTCGCGGTCGGGCTCAATGATCACATGGGCGCGGTCGCTCCGTGGTACGGCGAGCGCCCCCTCCATCATCGAGGCCAGGATGGCGAGCGGATCCTCCGAACGCGGGTTGTCATTGGTGAAAATGGCCACATCGGCCAGCTGTGCGGCGATCTCGCCCATGAGCGGGCGTTTGCCGGTGTCGCGGTCGCCGCCGCAGCCGAGGACGATCGTGAGCGTGCCCGCGGTCACCTCGCGCAGCGAGCGCAGCACCGACTCCACGGCGCCGGGCTTGTGGGAGTAGTCCACGAGGGCCTGGAACTCCTCCTCCGCGGACGTGATGCGCTGCATGCGCCCCGGCACGCCACCGAGGGTGCCGACGCCGTGGACGGCGGTCTGGAGCGGCACGCCGGACTCGACCAGGGACACGATCGCGCCGAGCGCGTTGGCGACGTTGAAGGGCCCCGGCAGCGAGATCCGGGCGTCGGCCTCGACCCCGCCCGGCCCGGTCACCCGGAAGGCGCTGCCGTCGGCGCCGAGCCTGACGTCGAGCGCCCGCCACTCCGCCTCCGGGTCGCCGAGCGCGGAGAACGTGGTCATCGGGACCTTGGCCAGGTGCAGCAGCTCCCTGCCGTGGCGGTCGTCGACGTTGGTCACGCCGGCGCGGCTCAGCTCGGGCTGGAACAGCCTGGCCTTGGTGGCGAAGTAGTCGTCGAAGTCCTTGTGGAAGTCGAGGTGGTCCTGGGACAGGTTGGTGAACAGGGCCACGTCGTAGAAGACGCCGTCGACCCGGCCGAGCGCCAGGGCGTGGCTGGAGACCTCCATGGCGGCCGCGGTGACGCCCTCCTCGCGCATCAGCGCGAACAGGGCGTGCAGCTGCGGGGCCTCGGGCGTGGTCAGCGTGGGCTCGAAGCTCAGGGCGCCGGCCCGGATCTCCACGCCGCCGACCAGGCCCGTGGTGTGCCCCGCCGCCCGCAGCCCGGCCTCCAGCATGAACGTGGTGGTGGACTTGCCGCTCGTGCCGGTCACGCCGATCACCTGGACGTCGTGGGCCGGCTGCCCGTAGACCCAGGAGGAGACCTGGCCGAGCAGGGCGCGCGGATCGGGCACGATCAGCACCGGCAGCCCGGTGGCGACGGCCGCCTCCCGCCCGGCCCGGTCGGTGAGGACGGCCACCGCCCCGCGCGCCATCGCCTCGGCGGCGAAGGTCGCGCCGTGGACGCGGTTGCCGGGCAACGCCACGTAGAGATCGCCGCGCCGTACGGCACGGGAATCGATGGTGACGCCGGTCAGCGCCGCGTGGGGCGACCTCGACGTGCCGGAATCGGCGTCGAGCATGGTCGCGAGCCCGGTCAGCGGGCGGGGCGGGCTGGTCGTGGGACGCATAGACGACGGGGGACGCACGGCGAGAGCGTACCTTTCCTGCTCACTGTCCCGCGCGCGTACGCACCGGCGGCGCGGACGAGCCTGTGGGAGGAATCTTCTTGCTCTTGATGGCGAACGTCATCACATCCTTGAACACGGGGGCCGCGATCTGCCCGCCGAAGTGGCCGTTCTTGGGGTTCTGGAGCACCGACAGCACCACCAGCCGGGGCGCGTCGGCGGGCGCGAAGCCGATGAAGGAGGCGGTGTAGCCGTCGTAGCGGCCGAGCTCGGCGTCGTAGCGGTTGGCCGTGCCCGTCTTGCCCGCCACCCGGTAACCCGGGATGGCCGCCAGCTCTCCCGTGCCCTCGGCGCTCACCGCGGTCTCCAGCATCGTCGCGATCTCCTTGGCCGTCGTCTCGCTCACCACCTTGGTCTGCTTACCTGCGGGAGCGGGAACGAACCTGCCGGTCGCGTCCGTGGCGCCCGCGACGATCTGCGGGTCGACCCGTACGCCGCCGTTGGCGATGGTCTGGTAGACGCTCGCCATCTGCAGCGCGGTCACCGACACGCCCTGGCCGTAGGCGACCGTGCAGCTCTGGCTGCCCGACCACTTCCGGTAGTCGGGCAGCAGGCCCGCCTCCGCGCTCGGCACCCCGCCCGCCGGCGTCGCCCCGAACCCGAACGCCTTGAGCATCGTGTACAGCCGCTCGCTGCCGATCCTGCGCGCCGCCATGATCGTGCCCACGTTGCTCGACTCGGCCATCGCCTGGCGGAACGTCATCGACTCCGGCGGGTGCGCGTGCGCGTCGCGCAGCACCCGGTCGGCGCACTTGATGTGGTCGGGCACCTGGAACACCGTGTCGGGGGTGACCGCCTTGGCCTCCAGCGCGGCGGCGGCGGTGATCACCTTGTTGGTGCTGCCCGGCTCGAACACGTCGGCGGCGGCCTTGTTGACGTACGCGCTCTCGGGGGCCTTGCGCCAGTTGCCCAGGTCGAGCTCGGGGGCGTTGGCCATGGCGATGATCTGCGCGGTGCGCACGTCCATGACGATGA
>JABFVJ010000119.1 GCA_013362835.1 Nonomuraea sp.
GCTCGCCGCGACCGTCGCCACCGTCGGGCGGATTCCCGAGCGGCGCCGGCCCGAGCCGGTCGAGGAGCCGCAGCGGCCCGAGCCCGTGCTCTTCCTGCTGGACCTCGCGATGCCGCGCGACATCGACGCGGCCGTGCACCGGCTGGCCGGGGTGCGGCTGGTGGACATCGAGTCGCTGGCGGAGGCCTCCGCGGGCGCTCCGATGGCTGCCGATGTGGACCAGGTACGGCGTATCGTCTCCGACGAGGTCGCGGCCTTCGGGGCAGCACTGCGGGCCGCGCACATCACACCGACCGTGGTCGCCCTGCGCACCATGGCCGCCGATGTCGTGGCCGGCGAGATCGCCCGGCTGGACGGTCGGCTGCCCGGTCTCGACGACAAACACCGAGCGGAGATCACCCAGACCGTGCGGCGCGTGGTCGACAAACTGCTCCACGCGCCGACCGTGCGGGTCAAGCAACTCGCGGCCGAACCAGGCGGCGCCGGGTACGCGGACGCACTGCGGACCCTGTTCGACCTCGACCCCGAGACGGTGGCCGCCGTCTCCAGGGCCGAGGACAGCACCACCGAGAAAGACCGAGGGCCGGCATGACTGATACGCGTGAGCCGCTGAGGCTCGGTACCAGGCGCAGCAGGCTCGCCATGGCCCAGTCCGGGCAGGTGGCGGAAGCCGTGAGCCGGGTGACCGGGCGGCCCGTCGAGCTCGTCGAGATCACCACGTACGGTGACGTCTCGCGTGAGGCGCTCGCCCAGATCGGCGGCACCGGCGTGTTCGTGACCGCCCTGCGCGACGCGCTCCTCAAGGGCGAGGTCGACTTCGCGGTGCACTCGCTGAAGGACCTGCCGACCACGCAGCCCGACGACCTGGTCGTCGCGGCCGTGCCGGTGCGCGAGGACCCGCGGGACGTGATCGTCGCCCGGGACGCGCTGAAGCTCACCGACCTGCCCTCCGGGGCCCGCATCGGTACGGGTTCGCCGCGCCGCATGGCACAGCTCAACTCGTACGCCCGCAGCCACGGCCTGGACATAGCGACGGTCCCGATCCGCGGCAACGTCGACACCCGCATCGGGTTCGTGCGCAGCGGAGAGCTCGACGCCGTCGTGCTGGCCGCCGCCGGACTCAACCGGATCGGCCGCGGCGACGAAGTGACCGACTTCCTGTCGGTCGACACGGTTTTGCCCGCCCCCGGCCAGGGGGCCCTGGCGATCGAGTGCACCGCGGGCAACGCGGACCTCATCGCCGCGCTCGCCGAACTCGACGACCCGTTCACGCGGATCGCCGTGACGGCCGAGCGATCACTGCTCGCCGCCCTGGAGGCCGGTTGCAGCGCTCCCGTGGGCGCTTTGGCCGACCTGCTGGCCGACGGGCAGATTGTCAAGGAAATGCGCCTGCGCGCCGTCGTCGGGACCACCGACGGCACGCGCATGGTGCAGCTGTCCACCACCGGTCCCGTGCCCGAGACGCACGACGGGGCAATGGCGCTCGGTCGCGAACTCGCGGCCGAGATGCTCGCCCAGGGCGCGGCCGGTCTGATGGGGGAGCGAGCACATTGAGCCCCACCACCCTTTCCGCCGGTCCTGAACACGGGCACGTCACCTTCCTGGGTGCCGGACCCGGAGATCCGGGACTGCTGACTCTGCGCGCCGTGGAGGCGCTGGCGAGTGCCGACGTCCTCGTCGCCGAGCACGAAGTGCTCGACGTCGTACGTCAGCACGCCAGGCAGGGCGTGTCCGAAGTGCATACGGATCCGGATCCTTCCCAGGATCCGGCGCCGGGCACAGGAACGCCCCAGCTGACGGTAGTTGACGGCACGTCAACCACCGTCGCCGCCCCCGCGGTGCGGGATGCCGCACATCTTGTCATGGAGGCCGCACGGGGCGGCAGGCGGGTCGTGCGTGCGGTGTCCGGGGACCCGGGCCTCGACACGTACGCCGCCGAGGAGATGCTGGCGTGCGCCGCCGCCGGGGTGCCCTTCGAGGTCGTCCCCGGCATCGCGAGCGCCGTCGGCGTGCCCGCCTACGCCGGTGTGCCGCTGCGCGACGCGCAGGGCGCGGACGTGCGGTTCGTGGACGCGCGGACGGCGTCGGACCGGTGCTGGACGGAGGTCGGGGCGTCGGACGGCACGGTCGTCGTGTCCACGACGCTGGACTCCGTCGCCGCGGCGGCCGGCGAGCTCGTCTCCGCCGGGCGCAAGCCGGACACCCCGATGACGGTCACCGTCGCCGGTACGACCACCCGGCAGCGCACCTGGAGCGCCACGCTCGGCACGATCGCGCAGACGCTGAAGCAGCTCAAGGTGCTGCCCTCGCCCGACGGCGGCCGGCCGGTGATAGCCGTGGTCGGTGAGCGTTCCGCCGCCGCCCAGCGCGACCAGCTCGCGTGGTTCGAGTCCAAGCCGCTGTTCGGCTGGAAGGTGCTCGTGCCGCGCACCAAGGAGCAGGCGGCGTCGCTCTCCGACCAGCTGCGGTCCTACGGTGCCGTGCCGCACGAGGTGCCGACGATCGCCGTCGAGCCGCCGCGCACGCCCCAGCAGATGGAGCGCGCGGTCAAGGGGCTCGTCACGGGCCGCTACGAGTGGATCGCCTTCACCTCGGTCAACGCGGTCAAGGCCGTGCGGGAGAAGTTCGAGGAGTACGGGCTCGACGCGCGTGCCTTCGCGGGCATCAAGGTCGCGGCCGTCGGCGAGCAGACGGCGAAGGCGCTGATCGCGTTCGGCGTGAAGCCGGACCTGGTGCCGAGCGGCGAGCAGAGCGCCGCCGGCCTCCTGGAGGACTGGCCGCCCTACGACCCGGTCTTCGACCCGATCGACAGAGTGTTCCTGCCGCGTGCCGACATCGCCACGGAGACGCTGGTCGCCGGGCTGATCGAGCTCGGCTGGGAGGTCGACGACGTCACGGCCTACCGGACCGTGCGGGCCTCGCCGCCGCCGGCGGAGACCCGCGAGGCGATCAAGGGCGGTGGCTTCGACGCCGTTCTCTTCACCTCGTCCTCGACCGTGCGGAACCTGGTCGGCATCGCCGGCAAGCCGCACAACGTCACCGTGATCGCCTGTATCGGCCCGGCCACGGCGAAGACGGCCGAGGAGCACGGGCTCCGGGTGGACGTCATGGCTCCCGAGCCGTCCGTCCACAAGCTGGCGGAAGCCCTCGCCGACTTCGGCGCGAAGCGGAGAGCTGCCGCGCTGGAGGCGGGGGATCCGGTGACGCGGCCGAGTGAGCGGCGGCCGGGGGCGCGGCGGAGGCGTTCGACGACC
>JABFVJ010000308.1 GCA_013362835.1 Nonomuraea sp.
AAGACGTACGTCGCCTGGGAGCGGATCGAGGACCACCGGGCGCTGGACGGCTATGTACGCCGGGCGCTGCTGAACACGCGCACCTCGCAGTGGCGCAAGCGCAAGGTGGACGAGTTCGCGACGGACGAGATCCCCGAGCCCGAGCCGCTCCCCGGCGGGGACGACCCGGCCGAGCAGCAGGCGCTGCACGACGCGATGTGGCGGGCGATCATGAAGCTGCCGGCCCGGCAGCGGGCGATGGTCGTCCTCAGGTATTACGAGGATCTGAGCGAGGTCCAGACGGCGGAGGTGCTCGGGGTGTCGGTGGGGACCGTGAAGTCGGCGGTGTCACGGGCCCTGGGCAAGCTGCGCGAGGACCCGGAGCTGGGCCTGGTGCGATAGCGCGCTCGCGGCGGACTCTTCTCGGTGCCGGCGCGGGCTCTCCTCGGTGCCGGCCTCCCCGGTACCCGGCGCCCGCTGTGAACGCAACGTGACGTGATCGATCACCGCGGCCTAGTGACATACCAAGCGGTATGTGAGCAGAATCAGCCCAACCCTTACTACCGCGTAGGCAATGTCGCCCCGGGAGGACGCCGTGCTGAGCACCATGCAGGACGTACCGCTGCTGATCTCAAGGATCCTGACCCATGGGTCGACGATCCACGGGGCATCACAGGTGACCACCTGGACCGGCGAGAGCGAGCCGCACCGTCGCTCGTACGCCGAGATCGGCACCCGTGCGGCCCAGCTGGCGCATGCTCTCCGTGACGACCTGGGCGTCGCCGCCGACGAGCGGGTCGCGACGCTCGCCTGGAACAACGCCGAGCATGTCGAGGCCTACTTCGCGATCCCCTCCATGGGCGCGATCCTGCACACACTGAACCTCCGGCTCCCGGCCGAGCAGCTGGTGTGGATCGTCAACCACGCGGCCGACCGGGTGGTCATCGCCAACGGCTCGCTGCTGCCGCTGCTCGCCCCGCTGCTCCCGCACCTGAAGACGGTGGAGCACGTGGTCGTGACCGGCCCCGGCGACCGTTCCCTCCTCGACGGCTCCCACGCGCGCGTGCACGAGTACGAGGAGCTGATCGCCGCCAAGCCGACGACCTACGACTGGCCCGAGCTGGACGAACGCCAGGCCGCCGCCATGTGCTACACCTCCGGCACCACGGGCGACCCCAAGGGCGTGGTGTACAGCCACCGTTCGATCTACCTGCACTCCATGCAGGTCAACATGGCCCAGTCGATGGGGCTGACGGACCAGGACACCTCGCTCGTCGTGGTGCCCCAGTTCCACGTCAACGCCTGGGGTCTGCCACACGCCACCTTCATGACCGGCGTGAACATGCTGATGCCGGACCGGTTCCTTCAGCCCGCGCCGCTCGCCGAGATGATCGAGCGCGAGAAGCCGACCCACGCGGCCGCCGTGCCCACCATCTGGCAGGGACTGCTCGCCGAGCTGACCGCCAAGCCGCGGGACGTGTCCTCCCTCGGTCAGGTCACCATCGGCGGCTCCGCCTGTCCGCCCTCCCTCATGGAGGCGTTCGACAAGCTGGGCATGCGGGTCTGCCACGCCTGGGGCATGACGGAGACCTCCCCGCTCGGCACCATCGCCCGCCCGCCGGCCCACGCGGTGGGCACGCCGGAGGAGTTCGCGTACCGGCTCACCCAGGGCCGTTTCCCGGCCGGCGTCGAGGCCCGACTCACCGGCCCCGGAGGCGAGCGCCTGCCCTGGGACGGCGAGTCGGCCGGTGAGCTGGAGGTCCGCGGCAACTGGATCGCGGGCGCGTACTACAACGGCCCGGACGCCGAACCCCTGCGCCCCGCCGACAAGTTCAGCGAGGACGGCTGGCTGAAGACCGGCGACGTCGGCACCATCTCCCCCGACGGCTTCCTCACCCTCACCGACCGTGCCAAGGACGTCATCAAGTCCGGCGGCGAGTGGATCTCCTCGGTGGAGCTGGAGAACGCGCTGATGTCCCACCCGGACGTCACCGAGGCCGCCGTGGTGGCCGTCCCCGACGAGAAGTGGGGCGAGCGCCCGCTGGCCACCGTGGTCCTGCGCGAGGGCTCCGCCGCGACCTTCGAGACGCTCCGCGCCTTCCTCGCCGACGAGGGCCACATCGCCAAGTGGCAGCTCCCGGAGCGCTGGACGATCATCGAGGCGGTGCCGAAGACGAGCGTGGGCAAGTTCGACAAGAAGGTGATCCGCAAGCAGTACGCGGAGGGCACCCTGGACGTCACCAAGCTCTAGAAGTCGCCTGTCGGCACCAACTGGCCCGCAAGGCGGCTCAGTTGGTGCCGATCCGTGCCAGCAGGTCCACGATCCGCGCCTGGACTTCGGCACTGGTCGACCGCTCCGCCAGGAACAGCACCGTCTCCCCGGACGCCAGCCGCGGCAGGTCCGCCTGGTCGACGGCGGCGGTGTAGACGACGAGCGGGGTGCGGTTGAGCTGCCCGTTCGCCCGCAGCCAGTCCACGATCCCGGCCTGCCGCCGATGCACCTGCAGCAGGTCCATCACCACCAGGTTCGGCCGGAACTGCCCCGCCAGCGCCACCGCGTCGGCGTCGCTCGCGGCCCGCGCCACCTGCATCCCCCGCCGCTCCAGCGTCGCCGTCAGGGCGAGGGCGATCTCGGCGTGCTCCTCGATGAGCAGCACCCGCGGCGGATGCTGCTCGCTGTCCCGCGGCGCGAGCGCCTTCAGGAGTACGGCGGGATCGGCGCCGTACGCCGCCTCGCGCGTCGCCTGTCCGAGCCCCGCGGTCACCATCACCGGCACCTGCGCCGTGACGGCGGCCTCCCGCAGCGACTGGAGCGCGGTCCGCGTGATCGGCCCGGTCAGCGGGTCCACGAACAGCGCGGCCGGGAAGGCGGCGATCTGCGCGTCGACCTCCTCGCGCGAGTGCACGATGACCGGCCGGTACCCGCGGTCGCTCAGCGCCTGCTGGGTCGTCACGTCCGGCGCGGGCCACACCAGCAGCCGACGCGGGTTGTCCAGCGGCTCCGGCGGCAGTTCGTCGTCCATCGGCTGTGGCCGCGGCGGATCGGCGACCTCCACCGCCCCGCCCGGCCCGTCCAGCGGCTCGGGACCCTCGGCGGCGTTCTCGTCCGGCGCTCCTATGGCGTACGACCGTCCGGTGCCCTCGGTCATCTGCGCGAGCCGCGACTGCCCGGCGAGCGACGGCTGCGGTACCGCGGGCGCCGGTGCGGGCGCGGGGGCCTCCGCGGTGGGATGCGGACGGCCCGCGGCCGGGTCGGGCGGCGT
>JABFVJ010000330.1 GCA_013362835.1 Nonomuraea sp.
GGAGCGGCCGGACGCGTCGGCGCGGGCGCGCTCTCGAAGCGTGCCTGCGGAGCCCCGGAGGTCTCACCGCGCGCGGCCTCAGGCTGCTGCTGCGGCTGGTGGGGCATCGGCACCGGCGGACGCGGCTGAGCGCCACCCGCCGGACCGGCCGGAGCCGCGGGAGCCGCGGGACCGGGACGCGGACCGGGCTTGGGACCCGGACCAGGACGCGGAGTTGTTGAGGACGGCGCCTCCGCGGCGCCGTTGCCGGCCTGGCTGTCAGCCGGCCGGGGCGCAGCCTTAGGCGGCTGCGGCCTGTTGGACGACGAACCGCCGCCCCTGGAGGGCCCACCCTTCGATGCGCCCAGAGCTTCGGTGAGCCTGCGGACCACCGGCGCCTCGATGGTCGAGGACGCCGATCGGACGAACTCTCCCATCTCTTGGAGCTTGGCCATGACGACCTTGCTCTCTACGCCGAACTCCTTAGCGAGCTCGTATACCCGGACCTTCGCCACTGCACTCCCTTACTCGGCCCGGGAGGCTGGCTGTGCCGTCCGGACCGTCGCTAACTTGACGTCTTCATCGCCGCGTGCTCATCAGGCGCTCATAGCAATCTGACTCCGCCCATCAACTCGGCGTCCTACATGACATTTCGTGATTCTCCCTCCAGGTGTGCCCGCACACCTGAGACGTCAAGCGGCCCCGGCACGCGGAACGCGCGCGGAAACGCTCGGCGACGCTCGGCGAGCTCCAGACAGCTCAAGGACGGATGCAGCGATGCACCACGCCCGGAGAGCCGTCCTCGCAGATCAGGGACCACTTGATCCTCGATCCGCACCAGGCGGAGCAGCTCGGACTTAGCCGTGCGAACCCTGCAGCCCACACAGGTGCGCTGTGGGGCCGCATGGCCACCATATTCCAGCTTACCGCGTTGACGCATCTACGGAACCGGCGGCATCCTCGGCTTGTGTGTCAGGCCGGATGTCAATGCGCCACCCGGTGAGCCTGGCCGCAAGCCGGGCATTCTGCCCTTCCTTGCCGATGGCCAGCGAAAGCTGGTAGTCGGGGACCGTCACCCTCGCGACCCGTCCTTCGAGATCGAGAACCTCGACATGGGAAACACGGGCCGGTGACAGGGCATTCCCCACGAAGTCGCCCGGGTCTTCCGACCAGTCGATGATGTCGATCTTCTCGCCGTGCAGCTCGGTCATCACGTTGCGGACGCGCGAGCCCATCGGCCCGATGCAGGCGCCCTTGGCGTTGACCCCCGGCTTGCGCGACCTGACCGCGATCTTCGTACGGTGGCCCGCCTCGCGCGCCACCGCGGCGATCTCCACGGTGCCGTCGGCGATCTCGGGCACCTCCAGCGCGAACAGCTTCTTGACCAGCCCGGGGTGGGTGCGCGACAGCGACACCGACGGCCCCTTGTGGCCCTTCTTCACCTGCACCACGTAGGCGCGGATGCGCTCGCCGTGGACGTAGTCCTCGCCGGGGACCTGCTCGGCGTGGGGCAGGATGGCCTCGATCTTGCCGAGGTCGACCAGCACCACGCGCGGGTCCTTGCCCTGCTGGATCACGCCGGAGACCAGCTCGCCCTCGCGGCTGGCGAACTCGCCGAAGTTGATCTCGTCTTCCGCGTCTCGCAGCTGCTGCAGGATGACCTGCTTGGCGGTGGTCGCGGCGATCCTGCTGAAGTTGCCAGGCGTGTCGTCGAACTCCCTGACGACCTCGCCCTCGTCGTCGAGCTCGGCCGCCAGGATGGTGACGTGGCCGCTGCTCCTGTCGAGCTGGGCACGCGCCTTGGGCGCCGCGCCCTCGGTGCGGAAGTATGCGATCAGCAGCGCGTCCTCGATCGCCTTGACGACCAGGTCGAAGGAGATGTCCTTCTCCCGCTCAAGGCTGCGCAGGACGCTCATGTCGATGTCCACGAGGCTTCCCCCTTAGCCTTCGTCGCCGTCGACGTCGTCGATCCGGCGGAACTCCACCTGCACCCGGCCCCGGGTCAGGTCTTCGTAGTCAAGCCTGCGCGCGGAGCCGGCCACGTCGAGGTCGACGCCGCTCTCGTCCGCCGCCAGGATGCGGCCCTCCACCACTGCGCCGTCTCTCATCTCGGCCTTCACCAGCCGCTTGGCGGCACGGCGCCAGTGGCGCGGCTCGGTGAGCGGGCGGTCGACGCCCGGCGAGGAGACCTCCAGCGTGTAGGCGGACTGGCCCATCACGTCGTCGTCGTCCAGAGCCGTGGAGACGGCCTGGCTCACGTCGGCGATGTCGTCGAGGCTCACGCCGCCGTCGCGATCGACGATCACGCGCAGCAGCCGTCTCTTGCCCGCCTGGGTGACGGTGACGTCCTCCAGATCGAGGCCCTCCGCGCTGACCACAGGCTCCAGGAGCTTCATCAGGTGGTCGCGGGGTGATGCGCTGCCCATATCGACCTCCCCTATTGTCATGTCTCAGCCGGGCGGACCTCGCCACTGGCTCTCCGCCGTCTGGCTGCGCGGCCAGCGGCGACAGTTGACACCCTATCCGTACGGAGGCACGGAAAGAGCGCCACTCGTCGTGGTCGAATGGCGGAGCGTCGCCTGACGGCGTTCCCGGGCACCAGCCCGTACGATGCTATCTGCGTCCGCAGTCACCGGATCCACGGGTCCGAGGTCGGCGGGGGTCGTCGTCCGCCGGCTCCCCCGTCACTGGGGTTCGTCGTCACCGGTTCCGTCGTCACCGGAGGTCCAAGCTCGTGCGCCCGCGTCACCTCTCCAGGCGAGCCGTGCTGGCCGGCGGAGCGGCCGCGCTGACGGCCTGCAGCGCCTCCGGCCCTTCCGGGCCCGCGACCCCGGCGCCCGACTCGCCGCAGACCGTGCTGCTGCGGCAGGTGGTCGCCGACAAGGAACGCACGATCGCCGCCTACTCGGCCATGATCGCGGGCGGCGCCGGCGTCCTGGAGCCTTTCCGCGCCCACCACCAGGCGCACGTGGCCGAGCTCCGCAAGTACCTTCCGGCGCCGGTCTCGCCATCCCCCTCGTCGTCCGGCACGTCCCCTGCGCCCACTCCGTCGGGCTCGCCCAAGCCGTCGCTGTCGCGGTTGCGGGACATGGAGCGCAAGGCGGCGGCGGCGCGCCCGCGCCAGCTGGCCGGCCTGTCGCCCGGCGTCGCCCAGCTCATCGCCAGCATCGGGGCCTGCGAGGCGGTCCACGCCGTGTCCCTGCCGAAGTCGTTGTGAACGGGGTTGTGGTGAGCGGGGACGACATCGACAAACT
>JABFVJ010000498.1 GCA_013362835.1 Nonomuraea sp.
GGCGAGCACGATGCCGAGCGCGGCCACCGCCCGCCCCTCCACCACGATCGGGGCCGCCGCCGAGCACGACCCGAGCGTCATCTCCTCAAACGTCAGCGCGTATCCCTGGGCCCGAACCGTCGCGAGCTCCCTGGCCAGCCGCCCCGGCTCGATGATCGTGTGTGGGGTGGGCCGTTCGAGCTTGCGGGCCAGGTAGGACTGCACGAACCAGTCGGGCTCGAAGGCCAGCAGCGCCTTGCCCACGCCCGTCGGGTGCATCGGCAGCCGGCCGCCGGTGCGGGAGACGATGGGCACGGCCCGCCTGCCGTACACCTTGTCGACGTACAGGACCTCCAGGCCGTCGCGGACGGCGAGGTGCACGTTCTCGCCGGTGGCGGCGAACAGCTCCTGCAACCACGGATGCGCGCGCCCCTGGAGGCTGCCCGGCGCGAGCTGCCCGAGCTCCCACAGCCGCAGCCCCACCCGCAGCCGCCCGTCGGGGGAGCGGCTGAGCGCCTGCCACTCCTCCAGCTCGGCCACCAGCCGGTGGGCGGTGCTCAGCGGCACCCCGCTGCGCCTGGCCAGATCGGTCAGCGTGAGCTGCGGGTGGGCCGCGTCGAACGCCCCGAGCAGCGCCAGCACCTTGGACGTCACCGTCTGCCCCGGTCGTCCCGCGCCACCCGACATGACCACACTCCTGCGACATTCTTCCACCCAGTGGAAGAGGTTACTCGGCCATCGGGCCCGCAACCAGCAGACTTCCCTCATGCGAACTCAGGTCGGGATCATCGGCGCGGGCCCCGCGGGCCTGCTGCTCTCTCATCTGCTCCACCTGCGCGGCATCTCCTCGGTGGTGCTGGAGAAGCGCAGCCGCGACTACGTCGAGCGGCGCGTCCGCGCCGGGGTGCTGGAGCAGGGCACGGTGGACACGCTGCTCGAAGCGGGCGTCGGCGACCGCATGCGGCGCGAGGGCCTGCCCCACCACGGCATCGAGCTCCGGTACGGCGGCGCCGGCCACCGCATCCCCTTCGAGAAGCTCGTCCCCGGCCGCGCGATCACCGTGTACGGCCAGCAGGAGGTCGTCAAGGACCTCATCGCGGCCAGGCTCGCGGCGGGCGGCGACGTCAGGTTCGAGGTCGAGGACGTGGCGGTGCACTCGCTGGAGTCGGAGCCGTACGTCACGTTCGGCGGGGAACGGCTCGACTGTGACGTGATCGCCGGGTGCGACGGCTTCCACGGGGTGTCCAGGCCGGCGATCCCGGAGGGCGTTCTGGAGGTGTTCGAGCGGGAGTATCCCTTCGCCTGGCTCGGCATCCTGGCCAAGGTCGCGCCGTCGTCGGAGGAGCTGATCTACGCCAGGACCGAGCGCGGCTTCGCGCTGCACAGCATGCGCTCGCCGGCCGTCAGCCGCTTCTACCTCCAGGTGCCGCCCGACGCCGACGTGGCCGACTGGCCGGACGAGCGCGTCTGGGCCGAGCTCAAGGCCCGCCTGGAGACCGTGCCCGGCTTCGAGCTGGCCACGGGCGAGATCATCGAGAAGGGCGTCACGCCGATGCGCTCCTTCGTCGCCGAGCCCATGCAGTACGGCCGGCTCTACCTGGCCGGCGACGCCGCCCACATCGTGCCGCCCACCGGCGCCAAGGGGCTCAACCTGGCCGTGGCCGACGTACGCGTGCTGACCGAGGCGCTGGCCGCCTTCTTCGAGGACGGCTCGACCGCGCTGCTCGACGGCTACTCGCAGGCGTGCCTGAAGCGGGTGTGGCGGGCGCAGCACTTCTCGTGGTGGATGACGACGCTGCTGCACACGTTCGAGGAGGACGACCCGTACGGGCGGCGGCTGCAGACCTCCTACCTCGACTACGTCACCTCGTCGGAGGCGGCCGCCACCACGCTCGCGGAGAACTACGTGGGCCTGCCCTTCTCCTGATCCAGGGTCCTTGACCTTGGAAGATGCCATAAAGTTGGCGAGTGGTTTTCGAGGAGGGCTGGGCGCACGCGCCCCTGCGGTGGCTGATGGACACGCTGGGCCATGCCCAGCTCGCCAGGATGGAGGCCGAGCCCGCGCTGGTCGCGGCCGTGGATCAGCACGCGGCCCTGCTGCGTGACGCGATCCCGCTCGACCGCGAGACCCTGGGCGACTACCTTCTGGGCTTCCTCGACGAGCTGCGCCACCGCGGCTGGATCTTCAGCGGCGACCACGACGCGCCCGCGCTGCGCCTGACGGCGGTCTGCTGGCTGGCCCGCGAGCAGGGCTTCCTCGCCGAACCCGCCTGACCGGTCCTCCGGAGGCGGAGCGGTGAGTCCGCGTGGCCGGGCGCGTACGTCCCGGCCACACGGAGATCAGGTTTCCGGGCGCGTAGTAGGACCCGGCCGTACGGAGATCAGGTTCCGGGCGCGTGGGTCCCGGCCGTACGGAGGTCAGGTTTCCGGCGGCACGTCCGACCTGGTCGCGCCGCCCGGAGCGGTCCGCACGGGCTGGGTCGGCTCGGCCATCGACCGGGCGTCCTCACGTCCCCGCTGGTACGCCTCGGCGTGCGCCCTGGCCTGCGGCGCCTCCTGCTCGATCCGGCCGATCCAGCGCTCCCAGCGCTGCTGCATCGGGCGGACGAGCCCGCCGCCGAGCCCGATGGCCGCGATCGCGCCGATGGTGGCGAGCACGGTGATCAGCACCGGGGTCGTCACGGTCGTCGCGACGCCGATCTGGTTGAGCGCGGCGATGATGCCGAGCGCCCAGATGAACACGGCCGCCGCGATCCCCAGCCAGCGGCCGTAGGACAGGCCGCCGAGCGCGCCGTCGATGAGATCCCTGACGCCCCTGGCGATCGCGCCGGCGATCACGATGATCACGATGGCGACCACCGCCTTGGGCAGCCAGCTCACCACGCCGGTCAGCAGCGCCGAGATCGGGTTCGGGCCGAACACGCTGAACGCGATCTGCAGGGTGATCAGCAGGATCGCGTAGTAGACGAGCTTGGCGAGCAGGCCGCTGGCGTCGTACCGGCTGCGTTCCAGCCACCGCTGGATGCCGCTGCGCTGCACCGCCCGGTCGAACCCGACCCGATCGAGGATCTTGTCCACGAGCTTCTGCAGCGCCTTCGCCACGATCCAGCCGATGACGAGCACGACCAGGAACGCGATGAACTTGGGAACGAACGTCGCCACCTGTCGCCAGGCGTCCGTCAGGCCTTGGCCAATATTGATGTCCACGGTTTCCTCCAGGACGAGGAGCCAATGGAGTCGCGCTACCCGCGGC
>JABFVJ010000285.1 GCA_013362835.1 Nonomuraea sp.
CTCCAACGAGCTGGTGAAGGACGTCTCACGTCTGGTCGAACTCCACCTGCGCTTCCACGGCTACGGCACCGGTGAGTGGACGGACTCGGCGGTCCGCCGCTACGTCCGTGACGCCGGTCCGCTCCTGAACCGCCTCCACAAGCTGACCCGCTCGGACTGCACGACGCGCAACAAGCGCAAGGCCGCAGCTCTGTCGCGTGCCTACGACGGGCTGGAAGAGCGGATCGCCAAGCTGCAGGAGCAGGAGGAGCTGGACTCGATCCGTCCGGACCTCGACGGCAACCAGATCATGGAAATCCTTGGCGTGGGCCCCGGCCCGGCCGTCGGTCGTGCCTACCAGCACATGCTGGAGATGCGGCTGGAGAACGGCCCGATGGAGCACGACGCCGCAGTGGCCGTGCTCAAGGAGTGGTGGGCCGGGCAGGAAAACTGAGCTGTGAAACGGGGCCATGTTTCACGTGAAACATGGCCCCCTTGTAGCCCGGCGGGCCTGCGGGAGACAGACCGAGGGGCGGTGTTTCACGTGAAACACCGCCCCTCGTCACGTCTGCCTACTTCTTGTAGTCCTTCAGGCAGAGCAGGAAGTCCTTGCCGTCACCGCTCTCGGTGTACGTGTACTGGAAGTCCTTGGCCTCGGCCTCGCACTTGCTGGAGGCCAGCGTCTGCGTGAGGTACGAGCCCTCGATCTTGGCCAGCACCTTGTACTGGGCCTTCGCGTCGCTGCACTCGACGACCTCGAGGTCCGGGTTGTTGTCGCTGGCGCTGCCGCGGTGCATGCAGTCGCCGACCGCCGCCGTGTTGGCGTCGTCCCGGCTGGCCAGGTAGCCGCCGATGGCCACGCCGGCCACCGCTATGACGACGACGATGTTCTTGATCGTCTTGAAGCTGAGCTTGCGGCCGGACGGCTGCGGGGGAACCGGAGCGTACGGAGCGGCGCCCTGGGGCGGGAAGCCGGGCTGCCCGGGCTGCTGGGGGTAGCCGCCCTGGGGCGGGACCGGAGCCTGGGGTGCAGCCGCGGGCTGGCCCTGTGCGAATGGATTGCCCTGGGGCGGCGGAGTAGTCACTTGGGGGTCCCCCTAGAACATGGTGAGTGACGCGAACATGTCGCGAGATAAGACCCACGTAAGGTAGCGGTCCGCACTGACAACGCAGTAGCCAGAAGTGGCTCTGTGTCATTGATGTGACACTTACTGGCGGCCAAACCGGGCCATAGCCACAGCTACTGCCGCGTAGATAACGGCGATCGTGATCACCAGTGGGACGGACCGGCCGTCCGGCGGCAGCATCACGGCGGCCACGGCGGCAGCGCCGACGAAGGAGACGTTGAAGAGGACGTCGTAAACCGAGAAGATCCGGCCACGGAAGCCGTCCTCGACGGAGGACTGGACGATGGTGTCCGTAGCGATCTTCGCGCCCTGAGTGGTCAGCCCCAGGACGAAGGCCGCGGCCAGCAGCGGAACGGTGGCGAACGGCAGTCCGAGCGCGGGCTCCAGCAGCGCCGCGGCACCCGCGCACACGACGATCCAGCGGCCCGGGCCGAGCCGCCCCGCGCTCCAGGGGGTCACCACGGCAGCCGCGAAGAACCCGGCGCCGGAGAAGCCCAACGCCATGCCCAGCAGGGCAAGTCCGTCGTCCGCGGTCGAGGTGAGCGCGTACCGGCACAGCATCAGCAGCATGACCAGCAGGGCGCCGTAGCAGAACCGCATCAGTGACATCGCCGTGAGCGCCCAGGCGGCCTCCCGGCGCTGCGGCGCGACGAGATGACGCACGCCGGCCGCCAGGTCGCGGGCGGTGCCCGTGAGAGCCGTTCCGATCTCCTCGCGTGGCAAGGGCCGGTCAGGGCCCAGGAGTTCCCGTGCCATGCTCAGCGATGCGAGCGCGGCGCACAGGTACAGCCCGGCTCCCACGAGCACCACCGCGGCGTCCGAGTCCGCCACCGCCAGGCGCACGACGAAGGCGAGACCACCGCCCGCGGTCGCGGCCAGCGTCCCGGCCGTCGGGGAGAGGGAGTTGGCGATGACCAGGCGATCGGCGTCGACCACACGCGGCAGGGCGGCGGAAAGGCCCGACAGGACGAAGCGGTTGACGGCGGTGACGCACAGAGCCGAGACGTAGAAGAGCCAGTCCGGTGCAGGGCTGAGGATCAGCAGGGCCGTCGCCAGGGCCAGCAGGGCACGCAACAGACTGCCGAACAGCAGGACCTGGCGGCGCCTCCAGCGGTCCAGCAGCACACCGGCGAAGGGGCCGACGAGGGAGTACGGGAGCAGCAGCACGGCCATCGCGGAGGCGACACCGGCGGCCGAGGTCTCCTTCTCCGGCGAGAAGACCACGTACGCGGCGAGCGCGACCTGGTAGACGCCGTCGGCACCCTGGGACAGCAGACGTACGGCGAGCAGGCGCCGGAAGCCCTGGAAGCGCAACAGGACGCGCAGGTCACGGACGACGGCCATGGGGCCCAGCCTCACATACGGGGAGGGTCCCCGGGTCGTACGACCCGGGGACCCTCACAGCCCTGGCAGGAGCGACTGGTTGCGGCGCCTCAGCGCTCGACCTCACCCTTGATGAACTTCTCGACGTTCTCGCGGGCCTCGTCGTCGAAGTACTGCACGGGCGGGGACTTCATGAAGTAGCTCGACGCGGAGAGGATCGGACCGCCGATGCCGCGGTCCTTGGCGATCTTCGCGGCGCGCAGGGCGTCGATGATGACACCGGCGGAGTTCGGAGAGTCCCAGACCTCGAGCTTGTACTCCAGGTTCAGCGGGACGTCACCGAAGGCACGGCCCTCGAGGCGGACGTAGGCCCACTTGCGGTCGTCGAGCCACGCGACGTAGTCGGACGGGCCGATGTGGACGTTCTTCTCGCCGAGCTCACGGTCGGGGATCTGCGAGGTGACGGCCTGCGTCTTGGAGATCTTCTTCGACTCGAGGCGGTCGCGCTCGAGCATGTTCTTGAAGTCCATGTTGCCGCCGACGTTCAGCTGCATCGTGCGGTCCAGGATGACGCCCCGGTCCTCGAACAGCTTCGCCATGACGCGGTGCGTGATGGTGGCGCCGACCTGGGACTTGATGTCGTCACCGACGATCGGGACGCCCGCCTCGGTGAACTTGTCCGCCCACTCCTTGGTGCCGGCGATGAAGACCGGAAGGGCGTTGACGAAGGCGACCTTGGCGTCGATGGCGCACTGGGCGTAGAACTTCGCCGCGTCCTCGGAACCGACGGGCAGGTAGCAG
>JABFVJ010000179.1 GCA_013362835.1 Nonomuraea sp.
GGCGGACGCGGCCGCTCTCGACGTGGGCGTGCAGGCGGGTGCCGAGCGCGCCGCGGGCGGGCAGCGCGTCGGCCTCGCCGCCGCCGTACGCGCGGGCGGCGTTCCCGGCGCGGATCGCCCAGGTGATCGTGGTCTCCTCCAGCTGGGCGAGCGCGAGGAGGGTGGTGGCGGCCGAGTGCCCGGCGCCGACGACCAGGACGTGCTTGCCCGCGTACCGGTCGCGGTCCGCGCCCAGCACGTCGGGCAGCGCGTGGTCCACGAGGTCGCCCGCCTCGGGCTCGCCGTGCGCGCTCAGACCGCTCGCGCCGAGCACGTTGGGCGTGGCGTACGTGCCGGAGGCGTCGATGACCGCGCGGGCGTGCAGCTCGTCCCCGTCGGCCAGGCGGACCAGGAACGGCGCCGCCTCGCGGCCGGACGTACGCACCCGGTCGTAGCCGAGCCTGCTGATCGCGCTCACCCGCGCGTCCAGGCGTACGCGGTCGCCGAACAGCTTGGCCAGCGGCGCCAGGTAGTCGTCGACCAGCTCGTCGCCGGTGGGCAGCCAGTCGGGATCCGGCGCGCTCCACCCGTCCGCTTCGAGCAGGCGGCGGGCCGCGGAGTCGATGTCGTACCTCCACGGGCTGAACACGCGTACGTGCCCCCACTGCCGCACCGACGCGGCGACCTCGCCGCCGGCCTCCAGGACGAGGAAGTCGTGGCCGCGTTCGGCCAGATGGGCGGCGGCGGCCAGCCCGACCGGCCCTGCGCCGATCACCACGACCGGCAGCTCGCCGGGCCTGGACGCCTGCGGGCTCGGCTCCAGCTCGATCGCGGCAGGGCCACAACATCCACTCATGGCACGTCTCCTCGTCGCATGCTTCGAAGGGTATCTAAGTAGCTGAACGAAAGCATGGCTCATGGATTAGAGAGATGTCAAATTAGAGGCTTATCTAATCAGGATGTGGCTGCCCCAGCCGCACGCCCCGGGCTCGCGGAGCGGCCGGGGCGTGCCCGATCTCGGTCCGGCGGGTCATGCCGGCGACTGGACGGCCGAGCCCGCCTGCTTCCGGACGACCCGGCGGCGCCGGCTCGGCAGCCCGAACGTCGGGTTGGCGACGCCCCAGGCGGCCGACTTGCAGATCACTTCCTTGTAGAGGGCGGCGACCCGTCCGGTCAGCACCGCGTTCACGGCGCGGTCGTCGGCGGTGACGTACTGGATCAAGCCCTCCTTGCGGCCCAGCGAGACGCACTGGTTGAAGTAACGCAGCGGCGCGTGCGTGAACGTGCCGCCGGCCAGGCGGGCCGCGATGGCGCCGGCGGCCTCCCACGCGGTCAGCGATCCCGAGGCGCACGACATCCGCAGCGGCTTGCCCCCGGCGCCGATCGCCAGGGCGGCGTCGCCGATGGCGTACACGTCCGGGTGCGAGACCGAGCGCATGCTCCCGTCCACCACGATCTGGCCGCTGTCGGCGACCTCCAGCGCGGTCGCCTTCGCGATCGGGTGCACCGCGAAACCGGCGGTCCACACGGTGACCGCGGCCGGGATCTCCTTGCCGTCGGCCGTGGTGACGCGGTCGGCCTCGACGCCGGTGACGACGGCGTGCTCGTGCACGGTGATCCCCAGCTTGCCGAAGACCTTCCACAGGTGCTCGCGGCCCTTCGGCGAGAGCCAGTCGCCGAGACCGGCGCCGGACGCGAGGGCGACGCGGAGGTCCGGACGCGCCTCGGCGATCTCGGACGCGGCCTCCAGCCCGGTCAGGCCGCCGCCGACGACGACCACGTCACTCCCCGCCTCCAGACGGGCCAGACGCTCGCGCAGCCGCAGCGCGCCGGGCCGACTGGCGATCTCGTACGCGTGCTCGGCGGTCCCCGGGACGCCCTGCGCGTTCCAAGCGCTGCCGAGCGCGTAGACGAGCGTGTCGTAGGCGAGCTCGCCGTCACCGTCCGCGTCGCGCACGGCCACGGTCCTGCGCTCGACGTCCACGCCGGTGACCTCGGCCAGCCGCAGCTCGACGCCGGTGCCCGCGAACATCTCGCTGAACGGCCGCGGCCTCAGGTCCTGGCCCGTCGCGAGCTGGTGCATACGGACACGTTCGACGAAGTCGGGCTCGGCGTTGACGAGGGTGATGGCGACGTCCTCGCGGCTGAGCCGCTTGGCCAGGCGGCCGGCGGCCATCGCTCCGGTGTATCCGGCTCCGAGGACGATGATGCGGTGCTGCATGTCCGTGCTCCTGTCTCCTGCGGGTTCGCCCCTTGAACCGGACGGCCCGCCGTTTCCTGACAGGAACGCGGTGTGAAGCACCTCACATGATGTTCAGAACGCCTTGAACAGCGGTTCGCCGTGGTCGGTGGCCGCCCAGCGCGCGGTCGCGCGTACGAGCTTGTCGGGGTTGACCTGGTTACGGCACGCGGCGATGCCGTCGGCGGTGACCTCCAGGCACATGACGCCGACGACCCGGCCGTCCACGACCGCCACCGCCGAGGGCTCGCCGTTGGCGACCCAGGCGTAGACGTCGGGCGAGCCACCGGCCAGGACGCGCTTGGCCTCGCCCGGCTTGAACAGCCCCCGCAGGAACCTCGCGACCGCGACCACGCCCTCGAACGCCTTGGCGCGGGCCGGGATCTTCCCGCCGCCGTCGCCGATCGAGATCACGTCGGAGGTGAGCAGGCGCACCAGCGGCTCGGTCTGGCCGCTGGTGGCCGCCGCCAGGAACTCCTCCACGATCCGCCGCGCCGCCGCCTCGTCGATCTCCGTACGGGCCTTGCCGTCCGCCACGTGTTTCTTGGCGCGGTGGAAGATCTGCTGGCTGGCGGCCTCGGTGATGTCGAGGATCTCGGCGATCTCCCGATGCGGGTAGTCGAACGCCTCCCGCAGCACGTAGACGGCCCGCTCGTTGGGGGACAGGCGTTCCATGAGGGTGAGGACCGCGTACGAGACCGACTCGCGCTGCTCGACGGTGTCGGCGGGGCCCAGCATCGGGTCTCCGGCGAGCAGCGGCTCGGGCAGCCACTCGCCCACGTACGTCTCGCGCCGCGCCCGCGCGGAGGCGAGCTGGTTGAGACACAGATTGGTGAGAACCTTCGTCAGCCACGCCTCGGGGACCTCGATACGGTCGACGTCGGTGGCCTGCCAGCGCAGGAACGCCTCCTGCACGGCGTCCTCGGCCTCGGCGGCGGAGCCGAGGAGGCGGTAGGCGATGGCCTCCAGCCGCGGCCTGGCCGCCTCGAACCGGTCAACGTCGCTCA
>JABFVJ010000055.1 GCA_013362835.1 Nonomuraea sp.
CCGACGCCCGCCGCGATCGGCAGGGCCGCCATGGTCGCCTTACGGCCGGTGCGGAAGTCCTTGATCGCCCAGTCGTGCTTGCGCGCGTGCTCGCGCAGCTCGCTGTCGGGATTGATCGCCACCGCCTGTCCGACCAGCGACAACATCGGCAGGTCGTTGGCCGAGTCGCTGTAGGCCGTGCACCGGGTCAGGTCGAGCCCTTCGCGGCGGGCCAGCGCGCGCACCGCCTCCGCCTTCGCCGGGCCGTGGAGCAGGTCGCCCACCAGATGACCGGTGTAGATGCCGCCGGAGGTCTCGGCGACCGTGCCGAGCGCGCCGGTGAGGCCGAGCCGCTGGGCGATGACCCGGGCCAGCTCGATGGGCGTGGCGGTGACCAGCCAGACCCGCTGGCCCGCGTCGAGGTGGCTCTGCGCGAGCGCGCGGGTGCCGCCCCAGATGCGGTCGGCCATGACCTCGTCGTAGATCTCCTCGCCGAGGCGTACGACGTCGTCGACCTTGGCGCCGGCGACGAACGCGAGCGCGGTCTCGCGGGCCACGGCGATGTGCTCGGGGTTCTCGTTGCCGCGCAGCCGGAACACAGCCTGCCCCACGGCGAACTTCAGCAGGTCGGAGGTGGTGAACATGCCGCGCGTGGCCAGGCCCCTGGCGAAGTGGTAGATGGACGCGCCGCGCATCATCGTGTTGTCGACGTCGAAGAAGGCCGCCGCCTCCGGATCCGGCTCGACCGGCTCGATCGGCGCGACGGTGACCGCCGCCTGCGCCGCGGCCTCGCCGGCCACCTCGGCCGCAACCTCGTGTCGTCGTCGCATAAGCCGCCACATGGGGGTCAGCTTACCTAGCCCGGCGCCACGAGCCCCTCGATGTAGTCGAGGTAACCGGCCGCCTGGCCCTTCTGGGCCTCGGTGAGGTGGTCGAGCATCGGCTCGACCACGTCCCGCTGCTTCTGGGCGAACTTCTTGATCTTCGTGGAGCGGGGTTCCGTACGCTTCAGCCGGTCGATGCCCGAGCGCGTGGAGTCCTCCATGTCCTTGAGCGTCTCGCCGACCAGCGGGCTGTCGGTGGAGGAGCCGAGCAGGGTCGCGACCTCCTTGGCCCGGGTCTCCGCCGAGGCCAGCTCGCGCTCGCCGCGTTCGGCGTCGCCGGGGCTGAGGTGCACCAGGGTGCTCTCCGCGGCCCTCTTGAGCGGGTACAGCGTGTCTCCCGGTACGGACTGGTAGGTGGCGAAGGCCGAGACCATCATGGCCGCCGCCAGGCCGAACGTGGCGAGCTGGGACAGCAGCGGGCGGCGGCGTACGGGCGGGCGGGCGTGTCGCGGCGCGTGCTCCTCGGCCGGGGCGTCGAGCAGCAGGCGGCCGGAGACCAGGTCCTCGCGCAGCCGCTCGCGGAAGGCCGGATCGGGGTCGCCGCCCAGGCGCAGGCGCCGCAGCTCCGAGAGATGCTCGATGACGAGCTCCCGCCGCCTGCGCGCCCTACTCATGAAAGCTCCTGAGGGATCCAGCCGTGACAACTGGCCTAACGAGGTGCGGATGGGGGAGGTTACGCCAGGTCGTGCTTGAGCGCCCTGGCCAGCGAACGAATGGCACGGAACTGCAGCGCTTTGATCGCTCCACTCTTCTTCCCCATGATCAACGCGGTTTCCGCGAGCGAGAGGCCGTGCAGGAAGCGCAGGACCACGCATTCCTGCTGTTCGGGATTGAGGTCGCGGACGGCGCGCAGCACCCGGTCGTTCATGATGGCCGTGACCACCGCGTTCTCCGGGATGTGCGAACCGTCGAGCGGTACGTCGATCACCTCTCCCGTGGCGATCTCCAGGCGGTAACGGCCTGATTTGAAGTGGTCGGCGACCAGGTTGCGCGCGATCGTGACCAGCCACGCGCCGAAGTCGCGGCCCTGCCAGGTGAAGTCGCCGATCCTGCGCAGGGCGCGCAGGAAGGTCTCGCTCGTGAGGTCTTCCGCGAGCGGGTGGGAGCCGACCCGGAAGTAGATGTAACGGTAGACGAGGTCGACGTAGCGGTCGTAGAGCGTGCCAAAGGAGTCGGTGCATCCGTTCTTGGCGTGCAGCACCAGCGTACGGATGTCGTCGGGCACTTCTTCGCGCACGTCTTCGCGCACGGCAAGCTCGCCCGTCCGGGCAGGTCCAGCGACCGCTGGAGCAAGCAGCCCGGCGAACGGCCACGAATCAGGCATCCGGTATCCCTGGGGGTAAGGGGTGCGGCGTGCTCGAATACTCTAGAAATCAACTGGAAATTCCACAATCCGCAGCCTGCTGGCGTGACGACGTGTAGGCGGCATATACCTTGTATGCGCACACTTCGCAGCCTGCGGTGTCGCCACCGTAGGCGCATACTTTGCAGCCTGCGGTGAAGCCTGGGAAACCCCGCGTGGAGCGCCCGTTTTCTCTTCGGCTACCGGCTGGGAGGCATCGTCCGGCAGCATTGGAGTCACCATGGAGATCCTCGTTGCTGTCATTGCCCTTGCCGGTGCGCTCCTCGCCGCCGTCGCGACCGGCGCGCTGATCCGCCGGCTCCGTGACGACCCCGAGGGCTGGCTGATCGCCTGGACCGTTTCAGCGGCCGCCCTCTGCCTGTCACTCGGCGTGATCGGCATCGGCCACTTCCTGGGCTTCGGGTCGGTCACGTTCCGGATCTACCAGGTGACGGGATCGCTGCTCGCGCCGCTCTGGCTGGCCGTCGGCCTGATCCAGCTGCTGGCCGACAAGGTGCCGCCGAGGTTCCTCGCATGGTTGTTCGGCATCGCGCTCACCATCGTCGCCGGCGCGATCCTCGTCTTCGACCCGCTCAAGACGACCGACCTCGGCAAGTCGCTGCCGTCCGCCGCCAACGTCTGGGGGCTCATCCCCGACAAGCTGCTCCTCGGCGTGCACGCGATCGACGGGCTCATCCTGGTGGCGTGCCTGGTGATCGCCGGGCTCAAATGGCGCAGCGGCGACGAGTACGACACCGACAACCTGCACGCCGCCCTGGTCCTCGTGCCGTCGAGCCTGGCCCTCGTGGGCGCGATGCGCTTCACGGTGCCGCCGCTGTTCACCACGGCGCTGCTCGCGGTGGCCGCGGCGGCGATCTGGTACACCGTGCTGCGCCCGCTGGCGCCGTACGACGACGAGGACGAGGACGACTTCGACACGCAGCAGGAGGACAGAGGCCACCAGCCGGGGCGCAGGGCCATGCCCGAGCCCGTGCCGGCGCCCGAGCCCGTCCCCGCCGCGCCCCCGCGCAGGTCGCCCGGCCTCGGCGATCTGGTGGCCGAATACCGGGCGGGCGACCAGCAGGTCGACTACGCGGCCCGCATGACCGCCCCGCCCGAGTCGGGCCCCGCGACCGGCTACATCATGAACGGCGCCCCGCCCCCGCGCGTCGACCCCGTCCCGCAGCGCCCGGACTACGCGATGCCCGGCACCGGCGCCGTCTACCCGGGAGCCGAGCTGTTCACGCCCTCGCAGCCCCAGCCGGGCTCGGGCAAACCCTCACCCAGCATCTTCGGCCTGCTCACCGTCTTCACGATCATGGACGGCGCCGGCGAGGCGTTCGACCGCCTGGCGGAGGCCACGGTGGAGTCCGTACGCCGGGGCGAGCCCGACACCCTCGTCTACGCCTGCCACGCCGTCAAGTCGGCCCCCCTGCAGCGCATCGTCTACGAGCTGTACCGCGACGAGGTGGCCTACCGCGACCACCAGCGCCAGCCGCACGTCGAGCGGTTCGTCAACGAGCGCCAGGCCATGGTGCTGGCCACCAACGTCATCGAGCTCAACGTCAACGCCGCGAAGGTGGTGCCCCTGCCCACCGCGATGTACTAGGCCAGAGCGGCGCGCAGGCGGGCCTCGTCGACCCGCCAGAAGTCGTGCTGCACGCCGTCGATCAGCGTCACCGGGATCATCTCCCAGTATTTCTCCCTGAGCTCCTCGGAGGAGTCGATGCTGACCTCCTCCCACGGCACGCCCAGCTCGCCGGCGACCCTGGCGATGACCGCGCGGGCGTCGTCACAGAGGTGGCAGCCGGGCTTGCCGAGCAAGGTGATGCGATGCATGTCGACAACGGTAGCGCTCCTACTTTGTGCATCGGTTCACAAAGGGATTAACCTGAAAGACGGTTCTAATCCGTTCACGCGGCCCCCAAGCCGCCCGTTCCCTGGAGCTCCGGCACGTGAAGAGCCCGTCCCAGTCCCGTGATCGCGGCATCCCCGAGGCGACGGTCGCCAGGCTTCCGTTGTACCTGCGGGCGCTGCACGGGATGGCTGAGCGGGGCATCGCGACCGTGAGCTCGGAAGACCTCGCCGTGGCCGCCGGCGTGAACTCGGCCAAGCTCCGCAAGGACCTGTCACATCTCGGCTCCTACGGCACCCGCGGCGTAGGCTATGAGGTGGAGTACCTCGTCTACCAGATCTCCCGCGAACTCGGCCTGACACAAGACTGGGCGGTCGCGATCGTCGGAGTCGGCAACCTCGGCCGCGCCCTGGCCAACTACGGCGGTTTCGTCTCCAGGGGCTTCCGCGTGGCCGCGCTGTTCGACGCCGACCCCGAAGTAGTGGGCGACACCATCGCGGGGTTGAATGTGGAGCACATCGACGAACTGGAAGCCGTCATCAGGCGGCGTGGAGTCTCGATCGTGGTTCTGGCGACGCCGGCGGCAGCGGCACAGGAAGTGTGCGATCGTGTTGTCGCCGTGGGCGTGACCAGCATCCTGAACTTCGCCCCAGTCGTCCTCTCCGTTCCGGACAGCGTCGACGTCCGGAAGGTCGATCTATCAATTGAACTGCAGATTCTCGCGTTCCACGAGCAACGCAAGGCTGGGGGGCCACTCATGGCGGTGGACGGTCAATGAGTGTTCTGGCGATCGGACTCAGCCACCGGACCGCTCCGGTGGCTCTCCTCGAACGTGTCTCGGTGACCGGCGACGCGCTCGTCAAGCTGCTGCACGACGTGTCGCAGGACGTCAGCGTCGCGGAGGCCATGGTGGTCTCGACCTGCAACCGGGTTGAGATCTACGTCACGGTCGACCGTTTCCACGCCGCCGTCACCTCGATCAGCGCCCTGCTCGGCGTGCACTCCGGCGTACCGGCCGAGGAGCTGACCCCGCACCTCTACGTGCACTACGAGGAGCGGGCCGTCGAGCACCTGTTCTCGATGGTGTGCGGCCTCGACTCGATGGTCGTCGGCGAGGGCCAGATCCTGGGCCAGGTGCGCCAGGCGCTCAAGCTCGCCCAGAAGCACGGCACGGTCGGCGCGACGCTCAACGAGCTGACCCAGCAGGCGCTGCGGGTCGGCAAGCGCGCCCACGCCGACACCGGCATCGACCAGGCGGGCGCGTCGCTCGTCTCGGCGGGCCTCGCGCTCGGAGGCGACCTCGCCGGGCGGCGCGCGCTGGTGGTGGGGGCGGGCTCGATGAGCTCGCTGGCCGCCGTCACGCTGCAGCGCGCCGGCGTCACCGACATCGTCGTCGCCAACCGCACGTACGAGCGGGGCGCGCGGCTCGCGGAGTCCGTCGGCGGGCGCGCGGTCGAGTTCCGCGCCGTACGCGAGGAGCTGGCCGGCGCCGACCTCGTCATCACCTGCACCGGCGCGGGCCGCCACATCATCACGCCCGACATGCTGACCAGGGGCGCGTTCCTGCTGGACCTGGCCCTGCCGCACGACATCGACCCGGCCGTGCGGGCCGTGCCCGGCGTCACGCTGGTGGACCTGGAGACGATCCAGGAGTCCGGCATCGGCTCACGCGGCGGCGACGCCGTCGAGTCCGTACGCGGCCTCGTGGCCGAGGAGCTGAACGCCTACCTCGACGCCGCGCGGGCCGCCCGCGTCACCCCGACCGTGGTGGCGCTGCGCAGCAAGGCGGCGGGCGTGGTCGAGTCCGAGCTCGGCCGCCTGATGATGCGCATGCCCGATCTCGACGAGAAAGCCAGGGACGAAGTCGCGATGACCGTGCAGAGGGTCGTTGACAAACTGCTTCACGAGCCGACTGTGCGTGTCAAGCAGCTCGCCACCAGCCCGGGGGGCGATCATTATGCGGAAGCCCTGCGTGAGTTGTTCGATCTGGATCCGAAGATGCCCGCGGCCGTGAGGGAGGTGGAGCTGTGAACCTGCGCCTGGGCACCCGCCGCAGCACGCTGGCGACCACGCAGTCCCAGCTCGTGGCCGACGCCTACACCGACCGCACCGGCTGCGCGATCGAGCTGGTGGGCGTGACGACCTTCGGCGACGTCACCAAGGCCCACCTCGCGCAGCTCGGCGGCACGGGCGTGTTCGTCAGCGCGCTGCGCGACAAGCTGGTCGAGGGCGAGATCGACTTCGCCGTCCACTCGCTGAAGGACCTGCCGACCAAACAGGACCCGCGCTTCACGCTGGCCGCGCTCCCGGCGCGCCACGACCACCGCGACGCGCTGGTCGGCCCGCACAAGTTCGCCGACCTGCCCGCGGGGTCCAAGGTCGGCACCGGCTCGCCGCGCCGCGTCGCCATGCTGAGCGCCCTCCGCCCCGACCTCCAGTACGTCCCGATCCGCGGCAACGCCGACACCCGCATCGGCAAGGTCGCCTCCGGCGAGCTCGACGCCGTCGTGCTGGCCACGGCCGGGCTCAGCAGGCTCGGCCGCGACGCCGAGATCGCGCAGGTCTTCGAGGTCGAGGAGCTGCTTCCCGCCCCCGGCCAGGGCGCGCTCGCCGTCGAGTGCCTGGCCGCGAGGGCCGACCTGGTCGAGTTCCTGAGCGTGCTCGACGACCCCCGCACGCGCTCCGCGGTGACCGCCGAACGTGCCGTCCTGTCCGCTCTGGAGGCCGGATGCGCCGCACCCGTAGGTGCGTTCGCGGCCGATGACGGGCACACTCTGAACCTGACCGCCGTGGTCGTCTCCATCGACGGCCGCGAATCGGTCCGCAAGTCCGCCGCCGGCTCTCCTTCGGAGGCAGCCAACCTGGGCCGCCTCCTCGCGGCCGAGATGATCGCCGAAGGGGCCGACAGATTGATGGGGGAGCATTCCCATTGAGCTCCGATAGTCCGACCTCCGGTTTCGTCGCCTTCGTGGGGGCGGGTCCCGGTGACCCCAACCTGTTGACGCTCCGCGCCGCCGAGCTGCTCGGCAAGGCCGACGCGGTGGTGCTCGACGACGAGCAGTTCCGTCCCCTGCTCAAGCACTGCCGTGAGGGCGTCGAGGTCGCCGAGGGCGACTACGTCCAGCGGGCCAAGGGCGGTCAGCTCGTGGTGCGCCTGTACACGGGCGACCCCATGCTGTTCTCCTCCGTCGACGAGGAGGTCGCGGCCTGCGCGGCGGCGGAGGTGGACTTCGAGATCGTGCCCGGCGTGCCGCCCGCGACCGCCGTGCTCACCTACGCCGGCATCCCGGCGGCGAGCGACGTGCCCGAGTTCCGCGTCGTCGACGCCGCGCGGGAGCAGGACTGGTCGGCCCACGCCGCCACGCGCGGCACGCTGGTGATCTACAACGGCGTCGACGACGCCGTGGCCATCGGCAAGGCGCTGATCGCGGGCGGCAAGCCCGACACCACGCCGGTGGCGGTCAGCAGCGGCGGCACCACCACCGAGCAGTACACCGTCGTGTCCTCGCTCGGCAGGCTGCAGGCCGACCTGAAGCACGCCGGGTTCACCGAGCCGGCGCTGATCGTGGTCGGCGAGGCCGTGGGGCGGCGCGACAAGCTGTCGTGGTTCGAGACCAAGCCGCTGTTCGGGTGGCGGGTGCTGGTGCCGCGTACGAAGGAGCAGTCGCGCAGTCTGTCCGACCAGCTGACGGCCTACGGCGCGGTGCCCGAGGAGGTCCCGACCATCTCGGTCGAGCCGCCCCGCACGCCGCAGCAGATGGACCGCGCCATCAAGGGCCTGGTCACCGGCCGCTACGAGTGGGTGGCCTTCACCAGCGCCAACGCCGTCAAGGCGGTCCGCGAGAAGTTCGAGGAGTACGGGCTCGACGCGCGGGCCTTCGCCGGGCTCAAGGTGGCCGCCGTGGGCGACGCCACCTCGCGGGCGCTGGTCGAGTTCGGGGTCAAGCCCGACCTGCTGCCCTCGGGCGAGCAGTCGTCGGAGGGCCTGGTGGCCGAGTGGCCGCCCTACGACTCGATGCTCGACCCGATCAACCGGGTGCTGCTGCCGAGGGCCGACATCTCGACCGACACGCTGGTGGCCGGGCTGACCGAGCTGGGCTGGGAGTGCGACGACGTGACGGCGTACCGCACGGTGCGCGCCGCGCCGCCGCCCGCGCCCATCCGCGAGGCGATCAAGGGCGGCGGGTTCGACGCGGTGCTGTTCACGTCGTCCTCGACCGTGCGCAACCTCGTGGGCATCGCGGGCAAGCCGCACAACGTCACCGTGATCGCGGTGATCGGGCCGCAGACGGCCAAGACGGCCGAGGAGTTCGGGCTCCGGGTCGACGTCATGTCCGACAAGCCATCCGCATCCGCCTTGGCCGCAGCGCTGGCCGAGTTCGGTGCCAAGCAGCGCCAGGCGGCCGTGGCCGCGGGTGACAGCCCGCGCAGGCCCTCCCAGAACCGCCGTGGCGCCAGGAGGAGAGCCAAGTGAGCGCCCAGTTCCCGGTCGCCCGTCCCCGTCGCCTGCGCCGCAGCCCCGCGCTGCGGCGGATGGTGTCGGGCACCCGGCTGCACGCCGCCGACCTGATCCTGCCCGTGTTCGTCAAGGAGGGCATCGACGAGCCGCAGCCGGTGACGTCGATGCCGGGCGTGTTCCAGCACACCCGCGACTCCCTGCGCAAGGCCGCGCACGACGCGGCCGAGGCGGGCGTGGGCGGCCTGATCCTGTTCGGGATCCCGGCGGTGAAGGACGCGCGCGGCTCGGCGGCCGACGACCCCGACGGCATCCTCCAGGTGGCGCTCCGCGAGGTGTCGGCCGAGGTCGGCGACGCGATCGTGGTCATGGCCGACACCTGCCTCGACGAGTTCACCGACCACGGCCACTGCGGCATCCTCACCCCGTCGGGCGACGTGGACAACGACGCCACCCTGGAGCGGTACGCCTCGATCGCGGTGGCCCAGGCCGCCGCCGGCTCCCAGATGGTGGCCCCAAGCGGCATGATGGACGGCCAGGTCGGCGCCATCCGCACGGCCCTCGACCAGGCCGGCTACGCCGACACCCCGATCCTCTCCTACTCCGTCAAATACGCCTCCGCCTTCTACGGCCCCTTCCGCGAGGCGGCCGAGTGCGCGCCGCAGTTCGGCGACCGCAGCACCCACCAGCAGGACCCGGCAGGGCCGCTGGAGGAGGCGCTGCGCGAGGTCAGGCTCGACCTGGCGGAGGGCGCCGACGCGGTCATGGTCAAGCCGGCGCTCGCCTACCTCGACGTCATCACCCGCGTACGCGCCGAGGTCGACGTGCCGGTGGCGGCGTACCAGGTCAGCGGCGAGTACGCGATGATCGAGGCGGCGGCGGCCAACGGCTGGGTCGACCGCGACCGGATGATCATGGAGTCGCTGGTGGCCATCAAGCGCGCCGGGGCCGACCAGATCCTCTCGTACTGGGCGACGGAAGTGGCGCGGCGGCTCTAACCAAGGGGTTTCCCGTCGACTGCTGTGGCCTGTGCGTTAGAGTGCGATGACAAGTGCTGGTGTGTCCCGCGTGTGCGAACGGCCCGGAGCCGGGACCTCCTCAGGCGCTGAATCGACGGGAGACACCATGGTGGGGGTACCACTGGCTCGGCGTACCAAAAAGCGGTCGCGCCCGACGCGTACGCGGATCGATGCTGTGCTGGAGTACGCGTCCCTGGGCTGGCCGGTCGTGCCCGGTGCCTTCCCCCTGCGCCACGGCTCTCGTGCCTGCTCCTGTGACCGGCTCGGCTGTCCCGACCCGGGCGCCCATCCGCTCTCGCCCGCCTGGCACATGCAGGCCACGACCGACACGACACTGCTGACCCGCTGGTGGGAGGGTGAGCCCGAGGCGAATGTGATTCTTCCCACGGGGAGGGTGTTCGACGTGTTCGACGTACCGCTCGCCTCCGGCCTGTCGGCCCTCACCCGAATCGACGCCGCAGGAGCACACCCGGGCCCGGTCGCCGCTCAAGGCGACCGGGTCTTGTTTTATGTGGCGACCCGCGGCAACCCCGAGGACGAGGACGAGTGGTGGTCCTGCCACCTCGACACCGACCCCGCCACCATCGACGACACGCCGGGCCTGCGCTGGCACTGCCGCGACAGCTACGTGCTCGCGCCGCCCTCGACCCTGCCCTCGGGCCAGCCCGTCTCCTGGCTCAGGCCGCCCGACGGCCGCCCGCTGCCCGACCCGCTGCGCATCCTGGAGTGGCTGGCCGACTGACCAGGCCCTTCGGCGAGGGCGGCGGCCACCGGGGCTAACCTGGGTCGGGTGAGCCGTACACAGAATTCCGAGGACCTGTTCGCCCGCGCCCGGGAGGTCGTGCCCGGCGGCGTCAACTCGCCCGTGCGCGCGTTCGGCGCGGTCGGCGGCACGCCGCGGTTCATGGCTTCTGGCCAGGGCCCCTACATCACCGACGTCGACGGCAACCGCTACGTCGACCTGGTCTGCTCGTGGGGGCCGATGATCCTCGGCCACCGGCATCCCGCGATCGTCGAGGCCGTCTCCGGCGCGGTCGCCCACGGCTTCTCCTACGGCACCGCGACGCCCGGCGAGGTCGAGCTGGCCGAGGAGATCGTCGCCAGGATCGCGCCCGTCGAGAAGGTACGCCTGGTCAGCTCCGGCACCGAGGCCACGATGAGCGCGGTGCGCCTGGCACGCGGCTTCACCGGGCGGTCCAAGGTGATCAAGTTCGCCGGGTGCTACCACGGGCACGTCGACGCCCTGCTGGCCTCGGCCGGGTCCGGGGTCGTGACGTTCGGGCTGCCCGACACGCCTGGCGTGACCGGGGCGTCGGCGGCGGACACGATCGTGCTGCCGTACAACGACGTCCAGGCGCTGGAGGAGGCGTTCGCCGCCGCCGAGGTCGCCTGCGTGATCACCGAGGCGTGCCCGGCGAACATGGGCGTCGTGCCGCCGCGCGACGGGTTCAACGCCCGCCTGCGCGAGCTGTGCACGGCCAACGGCGCGCTGCTCATCGTCGACGAGGTGCTGACCGGCTTCCGCGTCTCATCCGCCGGCTGGTACGGCCTCGACCCGGTCGACGCCGACCTGATGACGTTCGGCAAGGTCATGGGCGGCGGGCTGCCGGCGGCGGCGTTCGGCGGCCGGGCCGACGTGATGGCCTTCCTGGCCCCCGAGGGCCCGGTCTACCAGGCGGGCACCCTGTCCGGTAACCCGCTGGCCTGCGCGGCGGGTCTCGCGACCCTGCGGGCGCTCGACGCCGACGCCTACGCCGGGGTCGACGCCGCCGCGCTCGCGGTGGGCGACGCGGCCGCCGAGGCGCTGGCGAAGGCGGGCGTGCCGCACCGGCTGCAGCGGGCGGGCAGCCTGTTCTCGATCTTCTTCACCGACGCCGAGGTGACGAACTTCGACCAGGCCAAGACCCAGAACACGGCGGCCTTCACCGCGTTCTTCCACGCGATGCTCGACCAGGGCGTCTACCTGCCGCCGTCGGCGTACGAGGCGTGGTTCCTGTCGTCCTCCCACGACGACGAGGCGCTCAACCGGATCGCCGACGCCCTGCCGGCAGCGGCGAAGGCGGCCGCCGCGGTTCTGTAGCCGGCCGGGGCCGGGTGCCGGCGTAGAGGACGCCGGAGACGATGAGGGCCGCTGCCAGGAGCTCGGTCCAGGAGAGGGCTTCGCCGGTGACCAGCGCGGCCGACGACATGCCGAACACCGGCACCAGCAGCGTGTACGGCGCCACGGTCGAGGCGTCGTACCGGCGCAGCAGCCAGCCCCACACGCCGAACCCGCCGAGCGTGGAGACGAAGGCCACGTAGACCAGGGAGAGCCACCCCTCGGCGGGGGCGGACAGCACGGGCGCGCCCTCGACCAGCAGCGACAGCAGCAACAGCGGGGGCGCGGAGAAGGCGCTCACCCAGACCATGAAGCGCAGCGAGTCGGGCGGCGCGGCCCTGCGCTGGACCACGTTGCCGAGGCCCCACGCGGCCGCGGCGGCCACGCACAGGGCGAAGGCGCCGAGCGGCCCGGACACCCCGAAGTCGAACGCGACCAGGGCGAGGCCGGAGAAGGCCACGGCCAGACCGAGGACGCGTCGTGCGGTGAGCCGCTCCCCGAGCAGCGTCACCGCGAACAGAACGGTGAACAACGCCTGCATCTGCAGGACGAGGGAGGTCAGCCCGGCCGGCATGCCCGCCCGCATACCGACGAGCAACAGGCCGAACTGACCCACTCCGATGGTGGCCGCCACCCCTGCGACCCAGCGCCACGGGACTCCCGGCCGCCCTGCCAGCAGCAGAGCGGGGAACGCCGCCAGCGTGAACCTGATCCCCGCGTACAGAAGGGGCGGGAAGTACTTCAGGCCGACCTGCATGACGACGAAGTTGAATCCCCAGACGGCCGCGAGGCCGACGGCGAGGGCGAGGTGGCGGGGACTCACGCAGAGTGAGTCTTCTGGTGGCGGTTGCGCTGCTCGCGCGCCTGCTCGGCCAGCACCTTCAGGTACGAGGTGGAGCGGAACTCGGGCTTCTTCGACTTAATGATTCGCATGCATATATTTTCATCTGCTTCAGTGACAAGGACAAGCGAGACTTTCTACGCTAAACCCTTTAGTCTGGCTTACATGTTGGACCTGAACCGGCTCAAGGCTCTTCACGCCGTGCACGTCTACGGGTCGGTCGGCGCGGCGGCCGACGCGCTCATGGTCACGCCCTCGGCCGTCAGCCAGCAGATCGCCAAGCTGGAGCGGGAGACGGGCGCCCGGCTCATGGAACGCAGCGGCCGCGGCGTACGGCTGACCGACGCCGCGGGCCTGCTCGCCGAGCACGCCGAACGTATCCTCGCCCTGGTCGAGACCGCCGAGGCGGACTTCGAGGCGCTGCGCGGCGAGGTCGTCGGCCGCCTGAACATCGCCTCCTTCGCCACCGCCACCCGCGGCCTCATGCCCGGGGCGCTCGTCGCGCTCAAGCACCGCCACCCCGACCTGCACGTACAGCTCTACGAGCGCGAGCCCGAGCGGGTGCTGCGCGAGGTCTCGCGCGGCGAGCTGGACCTGGGCGTGATCCAGGACTGGCTCAACCGCCCGATGGCGATGCCCGAGGGCCTGTCCAGGGCCACGCTGCTCGACGACGTGGCCGACGTCGCGGTGCCCGCCGACCACCCGCTCTCCGGGCGCAGGGAGCTGGGCCTCGCCGAGCTGCACGGCGAGCGGTGGGTGAGCTCCACACCCGGCACCGTCTGCCACGACTGGCTGTGCTTCACGCTGCGCAACGCCTCGCTGGAGCCGGAGATCGCCTGCATGGCCGACGAGTACCCGACCCAGCTCGCGCTGGTCGCGGCCGGTCTCGGGTGCGCGATCGTGCCGCGGCTCGGCCGCGACTGCGTGCCCGACGGGGTGCGGCTCGTGCCGATCATGCCTCGGCAGTCGCGCCGCATCTACGCGGTCTGGCGGACCGACGCGGCCCGCCGTCCCGCGATCAGGGCCACGGTCGAGGCCCTGATCGGCGTCAGCCGCCAGCAGGAGAACGCCTGGGCGGTCAACTGA
>JABFVJ010000047.1 GCA_013362835.1 Nonomuraea sp.
GCCTTGCGCCCGCGTGGCGGCGCCGGGTCCGCGGGCTCCGCCGCTCGTACGGCCGCCTTGCGCCCGCGCGGGGGCGGTGTGTCGTCGGTTCGGGGGGAGGCGCCGACGCGGACCCGGGTGGGGGCCGGCGGGGTGGGGGTTGGCGCGTTCCAGGGCCAGGTGAAGCGGCGGTGGGTGCCGCGGCGGCGGCCGGAGACGCGTAAGGAGAGCGCGACGGTCATCAGGACCATCGCGACCAGCAGCGCGGGCGGCGTGCCGAGGACGTCCAGGGGCGAGTGCTGCCGTACGTCGGTGCGCGGCGCCGGCACGAACGGCCGCTCGGTCGACCGGATCTCGGCGGCCTTGTCGGCGGACTCCTTGACCACGCGCGGCAGGCCGTAGCCGACGACCTTGTCCGTCTCCCTGACCTTGCGCTTGAGCCACACGCGGTCGACGTTCGCCTCGATGGTGTGGATCTTCTTGCCCTCGACGCTCTCCACGATGCCGACGTGGTCGATGCCCTTGTAGTTCTTGCCGCCGCGCCAGTCGAAGAAGACCAGCGCGCCGGGCTCGGGCCGCTGCGTCCAGGCGCCCTGCTTGATGAACCAGGCGGCGTGGGAGGGCGTCCAGGCGAACTGGCCGACGTACGGGGAGAGCCCGGCCTTGTCGGCGGCCCAGGCGATGAACATGTCACACCAGGGCGCGTCACGATATTGCGTGTCCTGGACGCGATCCGCGTACCACTGGCCGAATTTGGTGGTCTGGCCGCTCTTCTCCTTGTAACCGAGTTCCTGCCGCACCTGCTTCAGCAGCGCGTCCGCGATCGGGTCCAGGGTGACTCCTCCCCGAAAAACCGACAAATCACGATGGACTGTAGTAGCGCCATCGCGAAATTGCTCGATTCATCCGGAAAGTGTCAATTAATGAGCCGAAATTTCGGCTTTGTGGCTGATGTGGCTGATGCCCGATTCCGTCAGGTCCCGGCGCCCACGCGGTAGACGCTCACCTCGCCCGAGCCGGGCGCCACCACGTCGGCCACGATCACGGTGACGTTGTCGGGCGAGCCGCCCTCGTTCGCCAGGTCGATGAGCCTCTGGACGGCCGCGGCCGGGTCTGTCACCGTGGTCAGCACCTCATGGAGGACCTCGGGCCCGAGCACGGTCGTGAGCCCGTCGGAGCAGAGGAGGTAGCGGTCATCAGGCTCGGCCTCGCGCAGCGCCATGTCGGGCTCGGCCCGCCCCTCGCTGCCCAGCACCCGCAGCACCATGGAACGACGGGGATGAACCGCGGCTTGATCCTCCGTTATCCGCCCTTCGTCCACCATCGACTGCACAAGTGTGTGATCCTTGGTCATCTGGTACAGCGCACCATCACGAAGCAGGTATCCGCGGGAGTCACCGAGATGAGCCAGGGCGAACCGGTAGCCGTCCCACAGCATGGCGGTCACCGTGGTCCCCATCCCCCTGCGCGCGGGGTCGATGTCGGCCAGCTCGACCAGCCGGCGCGCCGCCTCGTGCACGGCCCCCTCCAGCGCCGCCTCCAGGTCGGAGCCGGTCTCGGGAAGCGTGGCATCCAGCTCGCGCATGACGGCGATCGCCGCCGAGCTCGCCAGCTCGCCGGCCGCGTGCCCGCCCATCCCGTCGGCCACCACCAGCAACCGGCCGCTCGCATAGCCGGAGTCCTCGTTCTGCTCCCTGCGGCGGCCCACGTCTGATCCGGCGGCATAGCGGATGTTGTGCTTCATACCCAGCAGTAAATCATTGGTTGAAAGACTTCACAAGCAGATGCGCTGAAGACTCTTGTGAACTACTGTGGGCATCATGAGCCACGACCCGACCGTGAACGCCGGGGACATCGCCCGGCTCGCAGGTGTCGGGCGTGCCGCGGTGAGCAACTGGCGCCGCCGCCACGACGACTTCCCCCAGCCGATCGGTGGCACCACCAACCAGCCGCTGTTCTCGCTGCGTCAGGTGGAGTCCTGGCTGCGCCGCTATGGGAAGTCCTACCAGGTCTCGCTGGGAGATCGGGTGTGGCAACGCCTGAAAGCCGCGGGCGATTTGCGGCTGGGCGAGCTGGTCGCCCAGGCTGGAACGTTGCTGACCAGCGGCGAGAGCGAGCTGGAGCCCGAGCTGGCCGGGCTCGTGATGGAGTTCGCCGAGCGCCACGACCCGCTGACGGCGTACGAGTTCCTCTGCGAGCGTTACCTGGAGGCGCACTCCAGGCAGCTCTCCGTCACCCGCGACGACGTGGCCGAGCTCATGCTGCGGCTCGTCCGCGCCGACGGCGTCACGCTGCTCGACCCGGCCTGCGGCGTCGGCACCCTGCTGCTGCCCCCGGCCCCCGGCCCCTCGGAGAGCGACCCCGTACAGGCGGACGCGGGACAGGGGTGGCGGCCCTCGCGGGTGCTCGGGCAGGAGCTCAGTGAGACCTCGGCCGCCATCACCGCCGCCCGCCTGCGCCTGCGCGGCATCCGGGCCGACGTCGTGGCGGGCGATTCGATGCGGTTCGACGGCTTCCCCGAGGTCAAGGCCGACGCGGTGGTGTGCGATCCGCCGTTCAACGAGCGGGCCTGGGGTTATGAGGAGCTGACCGGCGACCCGCGCTGGGAGCACGGCCTGCCGCCGCGCGGCGAGCCCGAGCTCGCCTGGGTGCAACACTGCCTCACCCACGTCAGGCCCGGCGGCCTGGTCGCCGTGCTCATGCCCCCGGCCGCCGCGAGCCGCAAGGCCGGCCGCCGCATCAGGGCGAACATGCTGCGCGCCGGCGCGCTGCGCGCGGTGGTGGCGCTGCCCGGCTCCGACCTGTGGCTGCTGCGCCGGCCGAAGGCGGGCGAGCGGCCCCCGTCCGACGTGCTGATCCTCGACGCGACGGCCGACCTGACGCTGGTGGAGCCGGCCTGGCTCGCCTATCTCGACGACCGCTCCGACCAGACCGTGCGCATCATCGACCTGCTGGCCGACGAGGTCGACATGACCCCGGCCCGCCACCAGCGCCGCGACGACGTGGGCCGGGCCTTCGCGCAGGCCCGTGACCGCTTCCTCGCCGCCGCCGCGGCCCCGCCCGACCTGAAGGTCCTCGACCAGCCGCTCGACCAGCCGTCCACCACGCTGGGCGACCTGATCAAGGAGGGCCTGGTGTCCACGTCGCAGGCGCCGCCCAAGATGGCGGCCGACGGCGGCGACGTGGCGGTGCTCACGGCCGACGACGTGCTGAGCGG
>JABFVJ010000276.1 GCA_013362835.1 Nonomuraea sp.
AGGCGGAGCGCGGCGGCGAGGAGGCCGACCAGCGCCACCACGATGGCCAAGGCCAGCGCGAGCAGGCGCAGGCCGCGGCGGATGACGGTCCGGGTAATCATCTGGGCATGTCACCATGAAAGACTGCTTGACCTCAACCCTGTCGAAACGGACTTCGGTGCGCACTCAGCCTGGCCAGACCGACCCCGCGTTGATCCGCAACTTCTGCATCATCGCGCACATCGACCATGGCAAGTCGACCCTTGCCGACCGGATGCTGCAGATCACCGGCGTGGTCGACGACCGCTCCATGCGCGCCCAATACCTCGACAGGATGGACATCGAGCGCGAACGCGGCATCACCATCAAGTCGCAGGCCGTGCGGCTGCCCTGGGACGGCCACGTGCTCAACATGATCGACACGCCCGGCCACGTCGACTTCACCTACGAGGTCTCCCGGTCGCTGCAGGCGTGCGAGGGCGCGATCCTGCTGGTCGACGCCGCGCAGGGCATCGAGGCGCAGACCCTGGCCAACCTCTACCTGGCCATGAACAACGATCTGCACATCATCCCGGTGCTCAACAAGATCGACCTGCCGGCGGCGCAGCCGGAGAAGTTCGCCGAGGAGCTCGCGGGCCTGATCGGCTGCGACCCGTCCGACGTGCTCAAGGTGTCGGGCAAGACCGGCGTGGGCGTGCGCGAGCTGCTCGACCACGTGGTCCAGACCGTCCCCGCCCCCGTGGGCGACGCCGACGCCGCCGCGCGGGCGCTGATCTTCGACTCCGTCTACGACACCTACCGCGGCGTCGTGACGTACGTGCGGGTCATCGACGGCCACCTGAGCAAGCGCGAGCGCATCCTCATGATGTCCACCAACGCCACCCACGAGACGCTGGAGATCGGCGTCATCTCGCCCGAGCCGAAGGTCTCCGACCTCGGTCTCGGCGTCGGCGAGGTGGGCTACCTCATCACCGGCGTGAAGGACGTGCGCCAGTCGCGCGTCGGCGACACCGTGACGTCCTCGGGCAAGCCGGCCAAGGAGATGCTGGCCGGCTACGAGCACCCCAAGCCGATGGTGTTCTCCGGGCTCTACCCGATCGACGGCGACGAATACCCCGAGCTGCGCGAGGCGCTCGACAAGCTGCAGCTCAACGACGCCGCGCTGGTCTACGAGCCGGAGACCTCGGCCGCGCTCGGCTTCGGCTTCCGCGTCGGCTTCCTCGGCCTGCTGCACATGGAGATCGTCCGGGAGCGGCTGGAGCGCGAGTTCGGCCTGTCGCTGATCTCCACCGCGCCCAACGTCGTCTACCGCGTCGTCATGGAGGACGGCAAGGAGCTCACGGTCACCAACCCGTCGGAGTTCCCGACGGGCGGCAAGATCGCCCAGGTCTTCGAGCCGGTCACCAAGTCGACCATCCTCGCGCCGGCCGAGTTCATCGGCGCGATCATGGAGATCTGCCAGGGGCGGCGCGGCCAGCTCCTCGGCATGGACTACCTGTCGGAGGACCGCGTCGAGATCCGCTACACGCTGCCGCTCGGCGAGATCATCTTCGACTTCTTCGACCAGCTCAAGTCGCGCACCCGCGGCTACGCCTCGCTCGACTACGAGCCCGCGGGCGAGCAGGAGTCCGAGCTGGTCAAGGTCGACATCCTGCTGCAGGGCGAGCCCGTCGACGCGTTCAGCGCGATCGTCCACAAGGACAAGGCGTACACCTACGGCGTCGACATGGCCAAGAAGCTGCGCGAGCTGATCCCGAGGCAGCAGTTCGAGGTGCCGATCCAGGCCGCCATCGGGGCCAGGGTCATCGCCCGCGAGAACATCCGGGCGATCCGGAAGGACGTTCTGGCCAAGTGCTACGGCGGTGACATCTCCCGTAAGCGGAAGCTGCTGGAGAAGCAGAAGGAAGGCAAGAAGCGGATGAAGATGGTCGGCCGCGTCGAGGTGCCGCAGGAAGCATTCGTCGCCGCGCTGTCCACCGACTCCTCCAGCGCCGACAAGACCAAGAAGTAGCCCGCCGCCGGAGTGCCGGCTCTCCGGCGACACGGGCCTTCGCTCCCGGCCTTCGGGCCGGGAGAGTTCGTCAGAGGCCGAGGATTTCCGGGTGGCAGGCGAGAGCGCGCCAGCGGGGTTTCGGGTCGGGGAGCAGGCGGCGGGTCCGCAGGTCGAGCAGGCCGCCGACGCCGGTCAGCTCGGCCGCCAGCTCTCCGTCCGCGCGCCTGAACTCCTGCCTGACCCCGAACGTCTTCCCCTCGCCCCACTCGAACGCGCAGCTCACCTCGACCTCGTCGCCGCCGCGCAGCTCGCGGCGGAAGCGGATGGTGTTCTCCAGCGTGACCGGGCCGACGCCGGCGCCCTGGAGGTCGTCGACCGAGATGCCGGCCGCGCGCAGGCACTCCCAGCGGGCGTGGTCGCCGTACTGGTGGTAGACGACGTTGTTGAGATGTCCTTGGGTGTCGAGTTCGTAGCCGCGTACGGCGATGCGTACGGAGAAGGTCATGAACGTTCCTCCAGCCAGGTGTGCGACTTGGCGGTGAGGTAGCGCAGGCCGTCGTCGCCGATCTCCACCCAGTCGCCGCGAGCCCATCCGCCGGTCGTCTGCGGGGCGAACCCGTGCCGCTGGAACAGCGCCGACGCCTCCTTCTGGGTGAGGCCGCGCCGCCCCCATTCCTCGATGACCCGCGCCGTACGGACGTCCTCACCCGCCTCCTCGTCACCGAGCGCGGCGGCCAGCTCCTCCAAGCCGCGCGCCATGAGCCGCAGCGACGCCTGGACGCGGGCGATGTCCATCGGTCTCCAATCGGTAGCAATCGCTCAGCAATTATACGAGCTACGCTGGGGAGTATGGAAGTGGTGCAAACGGAACGAATGGCGCTCTCCCGGATACGGGCCGAGGACCTGGAGGCCGTGCACGAGATCCACTCCGATCCGCGTACGAGCGTGCACAACCCCGCCGGGCCCACCGTCGACCTGGAATCCAGCCGGGCCATGCTCGACCTCTGGCTGGCCGACTGGGACGAGCGCGGGCTCGGCTACTGGGCCGCGCGGCTGGCCGGGAAGCCCGAGGTGCTGGGCGTCGGCGGCCTCCGCCACGCGACCGTGGAGGGCGAGGACGTCCTCAACCTGTACTACCGATTCCGCCCGGCGGCGTGGGGGCACGGATACGCGCTGGAACTCGCCAGGGCGGCCCTGCGGGTGGG
>JABFVJ010000244.1 GCA_013362835.1 Nonomuraea sp.
GTCGTAGTTCACCTGGATGGGGGCCTCGCCCTTCTCCAGGGTCTCCTCGCTCATCTTGACGTCGCTGAGGTTGCCGGCGTCCTTGAGCTTCTTGAAGTAGGCGTAGGCGGGGGCCAGGTCGTCCACCGAGCCGCCGTTCGCGACGGCGGCGGCGACGACCATGGCCTGGCCGGTGCCGGACGAGGTCGGGTTCTTGATGGCGATCTGGCCCTTGTACTCGGGCTTGAGCAGGTCCTGCCAGCTCTTGGGCGGGTTGTGCACCTTGTCGGTGTTGACCACGAACGCGGGCGCGCCGACGAACGTGGCCACCCAGCCGCCCTTGCCCTTCTGCCAGTCCTTGAGCTTGCCCGCCGACGGCGGCAGGTACGCCGGGACCACGCCCTTGGCCTCGGCCACCGGCCCCCACATGAGGCCGATGTCGCTGGCCGTGCCGATGGGGTTGTCCTTCTCCGCGTCGAACTTGACGATCTCCTCCGAGGAGGACATGTCGGTGTCCTTGTGGTCGCAGGTGCCCTGGTGCTTGGCGCAGAACGTCTTGACGACCTCGCCGTAGTTGGCCCAGTCGGGGGCCAGGCCGTACGTCGGCAGGTCCTTGCCCTGGGCGGCGATCTTGGTGGTGTCGGGGGCGGCCGACCAGTCGTAGGCGCCGGCGCCGGCCGAGCCGCCGCACGCAGTGAGGGCGAAAAGGGATGAGGCGGCAATTACCGCCCATGTGCGATGCTTCATCTGGACCCTCGGTTAATTCCGGGTGAACTCGATAAGTGCCGTGAGCAGGTCTTTTCCCCGGCATGTCTAGTGCAGAGGGACGGCCGGGCCAACGTGTGATTTGCCTATCGGAGCCATAGGCAGACTCATAGAGCGGCTGTCTATCGAGGGCATCGGTCTTATCCCCCTTGTCCGGAACATCCCAGGCAGTGAGGCTTTGCCGTACTAGAAAGTCGACCAGGAAAGGAACTTCATGGCGACGATCCCGAGTCGCTACCTGCTCAACCACATCGGCGGCGAATGGCGTGCCCCCGAGAGCGGGCAGACCCGGCCGAACATCAACCCCGGCGACCTCTCCGACCACCTCGGCGACTTCGCCGAGTCCGGAGGCGCGGACGTCGAGCTGGCCGTCGAGGCCGCCGCCGCGGCGATGCCGGAGTGGAAGGCGCTCGGGCCGATCAAGCGCGCCGAGCACCTGCGTGCCGCCGAGCGCCTGATCGAGGAGCGGGCCGAGGACTTCGCCCAGGCGATCACCCGCGAGCAGGGCAAGCTCCTCAAGGAGGCGCGCGGCGAGGTCAAGCGGGCGCTCGCCATCCTCGACTTCACCGCCGGGGAGGGCCGCAGGCTCAAGGGCGAGACGCTGCCCGCCGAGGAGCCGCGGACGTTCTCCTACACCTTCCGCGCGCCCATCGGCGTGGTCGGGCTGGTGACGCCGTGGAACTTCCCGCTCGCCATCCCGATGTGGAAGGTCGCCCCGGCGCTGCTCGCCGGGTGCGGGGCGGTGCTCAAGCCGTCGCCGTTCACGCCGCTGACCGCCGCGCTGCTGGTGGAGGCGTTCGTGGACGCGGGCGTGCCGGCCGGGGTGCTCAACCTCGTGCAGGGCGACATCGCGGCGGGCGAGGCGCTGGTCGCGCACCCGCGCGTGGCCGGGATCAGCTTCACCGGCTCGCTGCCCGTGGGCCTGGCCATCCACCGGTCGGGCGCGCCGCGGCTGCTGCGCACGCAGCTCGAACTCGGCGGCAAGAACGCCGTCCTGGTGCTCGCGGACGCCGATCTGGACAAGGCGGTCAAGGCCACGGTGTTCGGCGCGTTCGGGCAGTCGGGCCAGCGGTGCAGCGCCACCTCTCGCGTGATCGTGGACCGATCCGTCAAGGAGGAGTTCCTGTCCAGGCTGGTCGCCGAGGTCGCCACGCTCAAGGTGGGCCCCGGGCTGTCGGACGAGGCCACCATCGGCCCGGTCGTGAACGAGGCCCGCATGCGCGCCTGCCTGGACGCCGTCAAGGCCGCGCAGGAGGCCGGCGCCAAGGTCGCCATCGGCGGCGAGCGGCACACCGAGGGCGTCCCCGAGGGCTGTTACGTGCGCCCGACCGTGCTGCGCGACGTGGCCTGGGACAGCGAGATCGCCCAGGAGGAGATCTTCGGCCCGGTGCTGTCGGTCGTGGACTGCGACGGCTTCGACGACGCCATGCGCATCTCCAACTCGGTCAGGTACGGCATGAGCGGCACGATCTTCACCCAGGACCCGGCGACCATCTTCGAGGCCCTGGACCGCTTCGAGGCGGGCATGCTGCACGTCAACCGGCCGGGCGTCGGCGCGTACGCGCACCTGCCGCACATGGGCGCCAAGCTGTCGCAGTTCGGCCCGCCGGAGTGCTCGCCGCAGGTCTGGGACTTCTACACCGAATGGCGGTCGGCGTGCATAAGCTACTGACGGCCGCCGAGGCCGTCGCCCGGCACGTCCCCGCCGGGGCCGTCGTCGGGATGGGCGGCCAGAACATCAACCGCTGCCCGATGGCGCTGGTGCACGAGCTGATCAGGCAGGAGGTCGGCGGGCTCACGGTGGTGGGCTGCAACCTGTCGCTGCCGCTCGACATGCTGGTCGCGGCCGGGCTGGTCGTACGCACCGAGCAGGGCACCGGCAACCTGGAACGCTACGGCACGCTGTTCGCCTGGCGGCGGGCCGTGGAGCGGGGCGAGGTCAGCGTCGGCGACCACTCGCACCTGGCGATGGCCACGCGTTTCGCCGCCGGGGCGATCGGTGTGCCCTTTCTGCCGACGCGCAGCCTGCTCGGCACCGACCTGCTCGGCGACCTGGTGGCCGCCGGGGTGGCGGTGGAGTCGGCCGATCCGTGGACGGGCAGGCCGGTGGTGCTGCTGCGGGCGATGACGCCGGACGTGGCGATCATCCACGCGAACCGCGCCGACGTTTCGGGAAATGTCGTGATCGAGGGGGTCACCTCCCATGAGGTGGACATGGTCAGGGCCGCCGGGGCCGCGATCGTGTCGGCCGAGGAGGTGCTGCCCGCCGGGGCGTTCGCCGACCGGCCCGAGCAGGTCACGATCCCCGAGGCGTACGTGACGGCCGTCGTCCGCCAGCCCTTCGGCGCCTTCCCGACCTCCGTCTACCGCGCGTACGACTTCGCCGAGCCGGAGATCAAGGAGTACCAGGCGCTGGGCCGGGC
>JABFVJ010000270.1 GCA_013362835.1 Nonomuraea sp.
GGCCGAAGGGAGGACACTGAGGTGAGGAAAGCTGCGAACACGGCCGTGGCCGGCCTGCTCCTGGCCATGGTGGCGGCGTGCGGAGGAGGCGGCGGCACGCCCGCCGGAGGCTCCGCCACGCCGTCCGGCGGCGCGATGACCGGACGCGGGCCGATCACGCTGGCGTCCGGCAAGGACACCTCGCGCAACCTGCAGAACCAGGTGGACGCCTGGAACAAGGGCCATCCGAACGAGCAGGCCAGGATCGTCGAGCTGCCCGAGTCGGCCGACGTGCAGCGCGACCAGATGATCCAGAACGCGCGCGCCAAGTCCGACGCCTTCACCGTGCTCAGCCTCGACGTGGTGTGGACCTCCGAGTTCGCCGCGAACCGGTGGATCCTCCCGCTCCCGCAGGACCAGTTCGACCTGTCGACGTTCCTCCCGCCCACCGTGGCCACCGGCCAGTACCGGGGCAGGCTCTACGCCGCGCCCTGGAAGACGGACGCCGGCCTGCTCTACTACCGCAAGGACCTGCTGGACAAGGCGGGCATCAAGGAGCCGCCGAAGACGTGGCAGGAGATGGAGGCCGACTGCAAGAAGGTCCCCGGCGTGAGCTGCTTCGCCGGCCAGTACGAGAAGTACGAGGGCCTGACCTGCAACTTCTCCGAAGCCGTGAACAGCGCAGGCGGCACGGTCGTCGACCCGGCCACCGGCAGGCCCGACGTCAACACCCCGGCCGCCAAGCAGGGACTCGACTTCCTGGTGGCCGGCTTCAAGAACGGCGTCATCCCCGAACAGGCGATCACCTTCAAGGAGGAGGAGGGACGCCGCTACTTCCAGGAGGGCAAGCTGCTCTTCCACCGCCAGTGGCCCTACCAGTACGCGCTGGCCGACAAGGACGACGGCTCCTCCAAGGTCGCCGGCAAGTTCGCCGTGGCCCCGCTGCCCGGACTGTCCGGGCCCGGCGCGCCGACGCTCGGCGGGCACAACCTGGCCGTCTCGGCGTTCGCCGAGAACCGGGCGAGCGCGCTGGACTTCGTCAAGTTCCTCGCCAGCGAGGAGCGGCAGCGCGCCAACCTGCTGGCCAGCTCCGAGGCCCCCACCCTGGCCGCCCTGTACGACGACCCGGAGCTGCAGCGGAAGTACCCGTACCTGACGGTGCTCAAGGAGTCGGTGCTCAACGCCAAGCCGCGGCCCCAGGCCGTCCGGTACGGCGACGTGACCGCCGCCATCCAGGAGGCCGCCTACGCCGCGATCAGCGGCGCGCGGCCGTCGGCCGAGGTCCGGGTGGACCGGCAGGCCAAGCTCCCGACGCTGACCCAGTCGTAGCCAGGGCGCGGCGGGACGCGGTTCGCCGCGTCCCGCCGCAGGGAGGTTGCATGATCGTCGCCGCCGTCCATGACAGGGACGCCTCCGGCCGGCTGGCCGCGCTGCTGATCTCGCCGACGTTCCTGGTGATCGGGCTGGTCGTCGGGTATCCGGTGCTGGCCGCCGTGCGGGAGTCGCTGTTCGAGCAGGGCCAGGGCCTCGACGCCGAGGGGTTCGTGGTCGAGGGCGAGAGGTTCGCCGGCCTGTCCGCCTACGCCGGCATCCTGGCCGGGGAACGTGCGCCGGCCTTCTACGGCGCGCTGTGGAACACCACGTTCTTCACCGTCGTCACCGTCAGTATCGAGACCGTGGTCGGCGTCGCCATGGCGCTGGTCATGCACCAGGCGTTCCGCGGCAGGGGTCTGGTGCGAGCGAGCATCCTCGTGCCGTGGGCCATCCCGACCGCGGTGTCGGCGCTGCTGTGGCGCTGGATCTTCCAGTCCGGCGGCATCGCCAACCAGATCATCGGCAGGGAGGTGCTCTGGACCACCGAGGGCTTCCAGGCCAAGGTCGCGGTGATCGTCGCCGACACGTGGAAGACCGCGCCGTTCGTCGGGCTGCTGGTGCTGGCCGGCCTGCAGCTGATCTCGCGGGAGGTCTACGAGGCCGCCCGGGTGGACGGCGCGACACCCTGGCAGCAGTTCTGGCGGATCACGTTGCCGCTGGTCAAGCCGGTGCTGCTGGTCGCGGTGCTGTTCCGGCTGCTCGACGTGCTGCGCATGTTCGACCTGCCGTTCGTGCTCGTCGGCGCGCGCAAGGAGTCCGTACGCACGCTGTCCATGCTCGCCTACGACGAGGCCGCCAACCTCAGGTACGGCGCCGCCGCCGCGTACGCGACCGTCCTGTTCCTGTACGTGGCGGTCGTCGCCTACGTCTTCGTCAGGCTGCTCGGCGCCGACATCATCGGCCGGTTGCGCGAGCCGAGGGAGGCGGCCCGATGAACGCCAGGAGCGGCCTGCGGTACGCGGGCGTCGCGGTCGTGGTCGTCTACTGCCTGATCCCGTTCTACTGGATGCTGGTCTCGGCCTTCCGCCGCCCGCAGGACCAGTTCGACAACACGCCGCTGCCCGTGCCGTGGTCGGCGGCGAACCTCGCGGCCGTGTTCGGGCCCGATGTCGGGTTCGGCCGGTCGCTGGTCAACAGCTCGGTGGTGGCGGGCACGACCACGCTGCTCACCCTGGTCATCGGGATCTTCACCGCGTACGCGCTGGCCCGGCTGCGGTTCCGGTTCAAGAACGCGGTGCTCGGGGTGGTCGTCGCGACGTCGATGTTCCCCGGCATCTCGCTGATCGTGCCGCTGCTGAAGCTGTTCACCGACATCGGGTGGATCAACACGTACCAGGCGATGATCGTGCCCAGCCTGTCGTTCGCGCTGCCGCTCGCGGTGTGGAACCTGACCATGTTCTTCCGCCAGCTCCCGTTCGAGCTGGAGCAGGCGGCGATGGTGGACGGGTGCAGCCGGGGGCAGGCGTTCCGGAAGATCATCATCCCGCTGGCCACGCCCGGCGTGTTCACCACGGCGATCATCACCTTCATCGCGGCCTGGAACGAGTTCATCATCGCGCTGAGCATGGTCAACGAGAAGGAGATGCGCACCGCGACCGTGGCCATCTCCACCTTCACCGGCGCGTACGGCTTCGACCAGCCGTTCGGCACCCAGATGGCGGCCGGGGTGATCGTCACCGTGCCGCTGGTCGTCGTCGTGCTGATCTTCCAGCGGCGGATCATCGCCGGGCTCACCGCGGGCGGCGTCAAGTAGGAGGCTCCGAGGGGAGGACGCGCCCATGCTCGGGCCCGGCCAGGGGCGGGCAC